>DATJYK010000422.1:0-17433 GCA_035578005.1 Terriglobia bacterium | reverse complement strand
TCCTCGTGAGTCGTCATGTCGCTTCGCGACACCCCGAAGCATGAAAATGTCCACGAGATCGGTTCATGATCGACTCAGCCTGCGGCCTGGGGTGGTGAGCCCACCGTTGCCTGACCGAAATTTTCGGAACAGAAATGCGGGGCTAACAGTCCCGCCCTTTGAGGGTCATGGTGAGAAGTGGGGCTAGGCAGATGACGGCAAGGGTCAAGTCTCGATTCGGGCTGGACGACCGCAGGAGGTTACTGTGGGGATGAAGCTGTGGAGAAAAAGGCAGCAGGAGTTACACAAGGAGTTACGCAACTGGTGATTCGAAGGCCCGCGAAAAAAAGATACTAACCAAAGCCAAGAGGTTATTTAGAATCAGCATGTTACGTAATTTTTGGTTCGTGCCAAAGCCAAGAAGTCATGTGCAATCAACAACTTGGTGGCTTTGTGTAAATCTTACACAAAGCCAAGAAGTCTTTTGGAATCAGCGCGACCAAATTTACCCAAAGCCATGGTTTTGAGGCGCTGAAAGGCTCGTTTTGTAAAGTGCGTTTTCGTCCGCCGCGGAGACAACGGATCGCTAAATGAGCGCCCAAAAGCTTGGCCATACAATTCATTAAGAAGAGATGGTAAGACGCTACCGAGATCGATCGCTGGTCAATGACCAGCGCCTGAAGAAAAGGAAAAAAGCCATGAGGAAGCTACCCCGCATTTTGTTCTGTTTTGCCGCCGCAATCGCGGTCTCTTTTGGCACGGCAGCAGTTTACTCCCAACAGCCTCAAGCTTCCGCCCCGGCGCAAACCGGCATCAAGACAGCGACCGAAGAAGTTCTGCTCGACGTGGTGGTCCGCGACAAGAAGGGTCATGCGGTGAACGATCTGAAACCCGACGATTTCCAGATCCTGGACGATGGCGAGCCGAAGAAAATAACCTCGTTTCGTCTGGTTCAGGGAGGCGAAGCCATCAGCGCCGGCGGTTCGCGGACCCAGCTCGACCCCCTGCGCCAGATTCGCCTGGTAACGATGATCTTTCACTGCTACAGCAATGACGACCGGAGGCTTGCCAGCAGTGCAGCGTTGGATCTTCTGAAGGGAGAGCTTCCGCAGAATGTCTACATGGCCATCATGGCCATCGATCATAAGCTTGAGGTTCTTCAGCCATTCACCAACGATCCCGCGCTGCTCAAGAAGGCCATCCAACGCGCTACCGGCAGCCAGAACGCCGATTTCTCCAAGGACACCGAAATTGCTCGAGCCCAACTCCAAGAGATGCTGGGCCCGACGACTGGCGAACAGTCCGCGCAGGGCCAGGTTGACAATTTGGCGGCCAGCGCCACGGCCGCGGCCCAGGCTCAAAACCCGAATGGTGCGGCTTTTGCCAACGTTGCCATGGCTCAGATGTTGCTACAAATGATCAACACCGAACAGTCTACTGCAGGGATGGAATCTGGGCGCGCCGAGATATGGTCTTTGCTGGACGCGGTCAAGGAGCAATACCGTCTGCCCGGGAGGAAAACCATCCTTTACTTTTCCGAAGGCGGTTTTGTCATCCCGCAGGGAATGGAGCAGCCGTTCAAAAACGTCATCAGCATTGCGAACCGGTCAAACGTCAGTATTTATGCGGTCGATACCCATGGCCTGACCACTTGGAGCAACAATCAAGCGGGCATCGACGCGCTCAACCGCGCCGCTCAAGCTTCTCGGGACCAGCAAACCACCACGGGTGAGGCCGTCCGGCCCGACCAGGCGGCGCTGATCGATACCAGTATCGAGAGCACCCGCGCCAACACGCAAAACACACTGGCCAATCTCGCGGAGTCCACCGGAGGCGCGCTGATCGCCAACACCAATGACCTTCGAGCGCCCCTCCACAAACTTGCGGAAGACATCCAGACCTACTACGAGATCAGCTACAATCCGGAAATCAAGACCTACGATGGATCATTCAGGAAGATCACCATCAAGATGGATTCCAGCGACCTGCGCGTCCAAGCGAGGTCCGGATACATCGCTCTTCCCCCGGCGCTGGCTGCTGGCGGTACCGTTCTTCGCCCCTTCGAGGTGCCCCTGCTAACCGCCCTGGGTTCAGCCGAGCTTCCCACGGCGTTTGGTTTTCGATCGACGGCCATGCACTTCCGCGGCCGGCAAAACCAGCCCGTGTGTGAGCTGGTGGTGGATGTGCCGCTCGCAAATGTGACTCTCGAGAAAAAGGGTGCGGATGCGTACGAGGGACGCCTCTCCTACGTCGCCGTATTGAAGGACAGTGGGGGCGCAGTGGTGAAGAAGTTCGAGAATGAGATCCCCATCAATGTGCCGGCCGCCAAGTTGGAGGCACTCAAGGCGAGCCACTTCATTTATACCGAGCACTTCGATCTGCCGCCTGGGCAGTATACGCTCGAAGCCGCTGTCCTGGACGGCGAGGACAACAAAATCAGCGCCCAGAAAAGCAGTGTGGTGATGCCGCCGCCGTCCACCGCGCTCGGCATCAGCAGCGTCGCCGTGGTCCGCACCACCAAGGACAAAGATTCGTCGACCGAAAACAGTGACCCATTGTTGATTGCGACCAAGGTCATTTCTCCGACCCTGGATCCGGTGATCAGCAAGACGGGCACGGCAAGTCTGCCCTTCTATGTGGTCATCTACCCCGACAAGAGCGTCGCCGCACCTCCCCAATTGGTAATGGAATTCAGCAGGAATGGGGAGGTGCTGGGCAGCGGCTCGCCCAAGCTCGGTCCGCCGGACCAAGACGGCCGCATCCAATACGTCGCCATGGCTCCCATCGCTCAACTCGAGCCCGGTGAGTTCACAATACGCTTTATCGTGAAACAGGGATCGGAAACGGCCGAGGAAAAAGCTTCCTTCACTTTGCAATAGGGAAGTGAATTATCCGCGCTGGAAGTCCCACCCAGCTTTTGACGCGCAGGGCGATCCCCGTTAGGGAGACTTGGAGGGCGTCCCGGAAATCAGCGACGGTCAATTTGAGATGTTCTTGGCGGCTGCCTGTCTTGCTGGCGACGAAAATCGCACGGAACCTTCGCTCTACGAAATCCGGATGAAACCCCGACATGACCTCTATGCTGACGAATCTCGCCTCAATTCCTCTCTTCGCAGGCCTCCGAAGAGACGAAGTCGCTGCAGTCGTGGCGGCGGCATCCAAGCGCATCTTCAAAGGCTCAGACATTATCATGAGCGCGGAGGAGCCAGCCACGCGCCTGTTTCTTGTAACCGGCGGTCACGTCGATTATTTCGTGCTCACCAGCCATGGCAACGAGATCCTGCTGCGGCGTATGGTACCTCATGACGTCTTCGGCGTTGCTGCGTTTCTTTCTAATCCCATAGGCTATCTCGGCACCGCAAAACCGGCTCCCAAGGGCGAAGTTCTCGAATGGCAGCGCCCAGTAGTCCTTAGGCTGGCGAACGCCTACCCCCGATTCCCGGAAAACGCCCTTCGAATCTCACTGCAGTACATCGCCCTGATCGCCAAGAGACATGCCCAGCTTGTATCAAGCACCGCTGCAGAGAGGCTCGCCAGCGCCGTAACGGGTCTTGCATGCCGGGCAGGACACGCGCTGCCCTCCGGCGTCGAAGTCGACATCAAGAACGAAGAGTTGGCCTCCCTTTCTGACACGAGCTCGTTCACCGCCAGTCGTATCCTGAAACGCTGGGAGCGTGAGGGAACAGTGGAAAAGACCCGCGGCAAAGTTCTGCTCCGGCGCCCCGAAAACCTCCTCTGATAGACTCACCCAAACTCACCCATCCCCATCCTAGAGTTATTTGCTCATTGCTCCAGAGCAACGACACGCCCCAGCCAATCAAGTCAACATGTTCATAGAGGGCGCGCCGGGGCTCTTATCGAGCCCCACCATTCAGAGTGTCATTCGGCAGAGCCGGAGGGAGCGAGGATTCTCGCCGTTTCTGCAATTTCAAAGCGAGGTTACTCGCGAGTCGCAGAGTGACACTCTGGAATGGGTTCTTCAGCACGGAATCACGCGATGCAGAGGTTCCTCGATCAGGACGTGGATCTGTCTAATGGAGCTGAATCAATTCGGCAGGAGATTGCGAGTTCTGGTCGCCGACGATCGAAGAGACATACGACGTACGATTGAGCGCTCTTTGAGGGCCGAGTTTGACGTGGTTGGGAGTGTGGAGAACGGAAGGGACCTTCTGCGAGACGCGCTCGCCTTGCATCCTGACGTAATTGTAACGGACGTCTCCATGCCGTTCCTCACCGGGACGCAAGTCATGGACGAACTCAAGTCGCGAGGACACCACATCCCGTTCGTTCTGATCAGCGCGGCATTCTTCGGTGTTGACGACTTCGTTCGCCAAGGCGCCAAGGCAGTCGTCAGCAAGCTTGACCTGAGCTGTGAGCTAGCCCACGCCGTTCGTTCTGCCGCATCAGGGCAGACTTACATTTCGTCCTCTGCGCGTTGCGTCGATCTCTGAGGAGGGATCCCAATCGAGGCCGGCTGCTGAGCTTCGGCTGCTTTTGCGGTGAGGACTACGAAGCGCGCTCAACGTCCCAGAGGAGCTACATCGATGCCCGGAAATGGTGAGTTAACCCCTTTCGCTCCTTGGGGAAGGGTGCGCGTCTGGGGCATACACGCCCGCGGTGCAGAGAATCAGTCACAGATGGACCATCACGATCCTATTTGGCATTTGGACGCTGGGCTCCATATTGTTCGGACTTTTCTTGGGCTCTCTGCTTAGGCGATTTGCCCGGCGCAGTCGAAGCAAGAAAGAGTAGGCGCAGCGCAGGCCCGCTTTGCGTCTGTGGCTCTGCCCATGTTGGCACACAGAGCCTGCAGACTCTACAGGGCGGGTCTGCCCTGCGCCTATTGTTGCGGGAGTAACAAGTGAAGAGGTACAGAGTGGTTGGGTTTTGCCGCAAGGACGCTGACCGTAACACCGAGCCAAATTCGGTGTATCTGTTGGTGACGGAGGACATGCCGGGGGAAAATTACGATATGAAGTTCGTCGACGCCGACATTGACGAAGCGATTGAAGCTTTTCAACGAGGATGGATTGAACTCGGAAGCGAGGTACCGCCGAGACGCAATCGAACGTCATAGAACGGCCGCCTCGACCCCAAGCGAGCCCCTATCTGCTGTGCGCCATTCGGCCCGCCGTACGTCCTCCTATGTTAAACTATATGAACACTGCAGCAGAGCATCGCTATGCGGAATTTCAGGAGAAGCCTAAAGGCGCGGGCCTGTTCGACTGCAAGTCTGTGCTGCTTTATCGTTTTTTGGGCAGCTACGTTGTTCCCTTCCCTAGCCGTCTCTGAAGACACTCAAACAAAACCCGGCGGCGATCCTTACAGTCAGGGAGTGGCCCTGCTCGACCAGCAAAAGTGGAAGCAGGCGGCCGCTGAGTTCCAGCAGGCGATCAAGAACGACCCCAAGAACAGTCAGGCTTACACCGGACTAGGTGTAGCGCTCACCAGACTGAGGAATGCCGACGAGGCCGAGAACGCTTTCAACGACGCCCTTCGCCTTGACCCCCAAAACGTGCAGGCCCACTACTATCTGGGGCTCATTGCCGCGGAAAATCAGCATTTTGAGGACGCCACCAAGGAGTTTAAGGCTGCCGTCGACCTCAAGCCCGATTTTGAGGAGGCGCGCCTGGCGCTGGCGCTCGCCTTGGAGGAAAGCGGCCAAATCAAGGACGCCATCGCTGAGTATCAAGCGGTTCTGAAGCAGAATCCCAAATCGGCCGAAGCCCATAACGGCCTGGGGAACGCCTACGTTGAGAACAATGAGATTTCGAGCGGCATTGAGGAATATCAAAAAGCCGTTCAACTGAAGCCGGATTATTTTCGCGCCTACAACAATCTCGGCTCGACCCTGGCCAGCGTGGGCAATTTTGACGCCGGCTACGCGGCCATTCGGAAGGCTTTGGCGCTGCGTCCGGCCAGCTTCGAGGCCCATCTCAACTTGGGCGTAATTCTGCGCGCCAAAGGCGACCCCAAGGGCGCCGTCGCGCAGCTCGAGCGGGTTCTGGCTCTCCATCCACCCGACGCCGCGGCGTATCGTGCTGAGTACGAAAGCGCTCAGGCTTACCAGCAGATGGGCGACTTCGAGAAAGCGAAACAATGCCTTCAAGCCGCGCTGCGCTTGGCACCGCAAATGAGCGAAGCCTATTATTCACTGGGTGGCGTGCTCAAGCAGCTTGCCTCGAAGCCGCCTCACAATTCACCAGAGCCTGCCACTCCAGAAGCTGAAAAGCTGTGTGACCAGGGTAACCAAAAACTCATGGAGGGAGACTTGGAGGGAGCCACCCAAGCGCTCCAGGCCGCCGTCCAGGCCGACCCCGGCTATGCCAACGCTCACAACCTGCTGGGTTTCGTCCTCGGCCAGCAAGGCAGGCTGCCGGATGCTCTCAGGGAATTGAATCGGGCCGTGACGCTTGACCCCCAGTTGTCTGCGGCACACTACAATTTCGGCGTTGCCTCATGGTACGCAGGCCAGAGAAGCGACGCGGTTGCCCAATTGGGGGAAGCGGTGAAATTGGACCCGGCTTCCGGCGAGGCCTACGCATTTCTCGGTATGAGCCTGAAGGACCTCGGCGAAAATGAGGCCGCCCTCGACACTTTGGCTTGTGCGCTGGCCCTCAACGCGAGCAACTTCCCTGCCTATATGGATCAGGCAGTCGTTCTATTAAAGATGAATAGGCTTGGCGCAGCCCTGCATCAATTCGAGGCCGCGCTTCGGCTGGACACGCGCGCCATGCAAGGCCGGCCTGATTTGGCCGAACCCATCTCTCAGCTCCAGCAGGTGGCGCAAGGCAAAGATGACGTCCCGGAGGTACATTTCGTCCTCGGCCGCCTGCTGGGCTTGCAAGGTGCGAGTAAGGAGGCGGTGATCCAGGAATTTCAAGCTGCGATTAAAGAAGCGCCCGACTTCCCCGAAGCTCATCACGCCCTGGGTCTCGTGTATGTGCAAGCGGACCAGGGCGACCAGGCGATTGCGGAAATTCGGAAGGCCATCGAGGAGAAGCCCGACTATACAGAAGCCCATTCTGATCTCGGCGCCGTGCTGACGGAAAGTGACCTCGACGGCGCCGTCAAAGAATTGCAAACGGCCATTAAACTCGATCCTACAATGGTGAGCGCTCACTACAATCTGGGTGTTGCTTACGGCCGCCAGGGGAATGTGGATGCGGAAATCGCAGAGCTTCGCAAAGTGGTGGAGATAGAGCCCCAAAACGCGGATGCCCAGTACACGCTCGGCAAGCTGTTGGTTGACCAGAGGAACCTGCCGGAGGCGGTCACGCACTTGCGGGAGGCCGCGAAACTCGATCCGCAGAGAGGCGATGCCTACTACCAGATGGGTCTCGCCCTGGGCCGCATGGGGCAAACCGACGAGGCTGCTAAGCAGTTCCAAATAGCCCAGAAGCTGACCGGCGCAAAGACAAAAACGCAGTTTGCCGACTCCCAGTTTAGCCAGGCGGAGGAGGAGTTAGCCGCGGGGAAGATTGACGCCGCGATTGAACATTTCCAGACGGTCGTCCGATTGGCGCCCGATTCAGCGAGCGCGCATAAAGACCTCGGCGTGGCCTTGCTCAAGAAGGGAGACTCGGTAGGGGCGGTTCGAGAGTGGCGCGAGGCCGTGCGTTTGGAGCCCGGCGACTCTGAGACGCGGTATGCCTTGGCGAGAATCTTGCTTCAGGAGGCTGACTTCGACGGGTCAATCGAGCAGTTCCAGGAAGCTATCCGCCTACGGCCGACATGGCCCGAGGCTTACAATTACCTGGGAATGGCGCTCGCCCGAAAAGGCGAGACGCAGAAGGCCGTTGCAACATTTCAGCAAGCTCTGAAGCTTAATCCCCAATACCTTGAGGCGCAGCACAACCTGACAGCAACCCTCAAGCAGCTTAACGGGCCCAGAGGGGCCGCGCCTTAGGTCGTGCTATGGGTAAAACGAATTTGAGGATGGTCATCGTTCAGCATGACAGGATTCAAATTCTTCACAGCGTCTGCCGCCATGGGCTAAAGGACGCCGCCCGCTTTGCGGGGTTTCAGGGAGGTCGGGAGCTTACCTCAACGTTCGCGAGCACAGGGTCCGCCCCTACCCTGCATCTCGAATCAGGTTGGGACGTAATGTGAAGTACACGAACAGTATTGGGCCGCAGCCGTGCTCCTTTTAGCTCGGGCCTGATTGTTGTGAAAAATGGGTGCTAGGCTACCGTTGTACGTCAGTGCGCACTTGACAATAGTACTATAACGATAACGGCCCCCGGGGACAAAATTACCGAACGAAACCGTTAGGTTATAGACAACAAAGGATCGCCCGTGAGAAAAATGAGAAACCGACGGACCGGGCAGTCCTGGGCTCCGGCGGAAGGCTACCGTAAAATCAGCCTTTCGCCCAATTCGCGCCGCGCGGCGCATGCCACCTTTGCGGGACTTATCGGCGCCGCTTGTCTGCTGGCCGTAGCAATGGCTCCGTTGGGTCTCGGCTCACAGGGGGATGCGGCCGGTCAGAGTAAGGGCTCGATCAGTTTCGACCGCCCCGCTTCCGGCCCTCCGGTCCAAACTGTCAACAATGATCCGCTTGACCCGCTCGCGTCTTTGGAAAACCTCATCGAGCAGCGTCAGTATCAACAAGCCATTCCGGGCTTGGAGCGATACCTTCACGATCACGACAGCTCGGCCAAAGCGCACTATGATCTCGGTTACGCCTTTTTCCGCACCCACCAGGTGGGAGAAGCTGTCCGCGAGTTGTCGCGTTCGCTGCAGCTTGACGACAAGGATGCGCAGGCACACAAGATCCTCGGTCTAGTCTGCACCTTCGTGGGCCGTTACGATCTCGCGGAAGTGGAGTTACAAGCTGCGGCGCAACTAGAGCCTGATTCGGCGGAGATTCACTACTTCCTCGGCCGAGTCTACTACACGCGGCAGGTCTTCCCGGGAGCCTTAAAGGAATTCCAGACCGCAATCCGGCTGAACCCTACGTACATGAAAGCGTACGGCAATCTTGGCCTGGTGCTCGAAGTGCTCGGCAAAAATGATGAGGCGATTCAGGACTACACAACGGCCGCCCAAATGAACGAGCAGCAACACCTGAACTCGCCGTGGCCCTCGGAATTCCTCAGCGCACACTACATTCGGGAGCGCCAGCCCGCGCTTGCCATTGGGTTCGCCCAAAAGGCCTTGTTGATCGACCCGCGATGCGATCTCGCTTACTATGACCTTGCCAAGGCGTTCGAGACCGAGGGCGATTGGCAGAAGGCCATGGATGCAGTCCAAAAGGCCATCGCAATTAATTCGAACACACCCGAGTATTTCTACCTTCTGAGTACGGTTCTGAGGAAGCTCGGTAAAGTCCCCGAAAGTGAGGCGGCGCTCAAGCGATTCGAACAAATCCACACTGACCAGAACGCTATGGCGAAAGAGTGGCGGGACGCCAGCCACCAACCGAATCTTCCCCAAGCCCCATCAGCGCCGGATGATGAACCCTAGTTTACAAAACAGCTTCCGGAGTTCGCGGCGCGAGTTTCTCCGAGTTCTGCAGCGTCTCGGCTTGGCGGTGCCGGCGTCCATTCTTGGTTTTGACCCTCAGAGCTCGCTGTTCGGCCAGAAGCCAAAGCAACGGGGTGCTGCAGCGGAAAATCCGGCAGGAAGGCTGGGGTTTCGCTTCACAGATGTGGCTGCGCAGGCAGGACTCGGGCAAGCGATAAACGTCACCGGCGAGAAAACGACGAAGCGTTATCTCGTGGAAGAGATGGGTTGTGGTGTGGCGTTCTTTGACTACGACAACGACGGTTGGGTAGACATTTTCATGGTGAATGGAACTGTGTTTGGGGCGCCTGCCGGCGGCCCACTACCATCCAACTTTTTATTCCACAACAATCGCGACGGGACTTTCACTGATGTCACCCGCACAGCGGGGTTGGTCCGTACAGGCTGGGGCCAAGGCTGCTGCGTCGGCGATTACGACAACGATGGCTTTGACGATCTGTTTGTGACGTACTGGGGCCAGAACGTTCTCTACCACAACAACGGTGATGGCACCTTCACTGATGTTACCGAAAAGGCAGGGCTGATCCAGCCCGGTCCCCACACCCGGTGGAATGTCGCATGCTGCTTCCTCGACTACGACCTCGACGGCCATGTGGATCTGTTTGTGGCTAACTATGTGAACTACGACCCCAGCATTGTTCCACCGCCGGGCGGTGATGCACTCTGCAAGTATTACGGTGTCCCCGTTGCCTGCGGGCCCCAAGGTTTGGGCGGCGGAACGAATATCCTTTATCACAATCGAGGCAACGGCACCTTTGAGGATGTCTCAGAAGCGTCGGGCGTGGCCAATCCGCGTGGGTTGCCAGATCCTTACGTTGTTCGTGAAAACTGGATTCCGGCGGGCTCTTACGGGATGGGAGCAGCGTCGGCGGACTTCGATAACGACGGTTGGCCCGATATCTACGTTGCCTGCGACGAAGCGCGGAGCCTTCTGTATCACAACAACCACAACGGAACCTTCACGGAGATCGGCACTCCCGCCGGTTGCGCGCTGAGCGCGAACGGAGGCACGCAGGGCGGGATGGGAGTGGCGGTGGGAGACTATGATTGCGACGGCTGGCTCGATATCCTAAAGCCCAATTTCGCCGGCGAAAACGTTAGCCTGTACCACAACAATCGGGATGGGACCTTTTACGACGCGGTTTATCAATCCGGCTTGGCGTCAGCGACGGCCAACGTCGGTTGGGGCGCGGGGTTCCAGGACTTCGACAATGACGGCTGGCGCGACATCTTCATTTCGACGGGCCACGTTTATCCCGAGATTTCAGGCCGGGGCCTCATGGCGAATTACGCGTCGCCTCCGGTGGTTTATCGAAACACCGGGACCGGAAAATTCGAGAACGTCGCGTCCAGGGCTGGGCCGGGCGCCATCGAACCTCATACCAGCCGCGGCTGCGCCTTCGGAGACTACGATAACGACGGCAACGTGGACATCGTCGTTATCAACATGAACGGCCCTCCAACGCTGCTGCGCAATGATTGCACGTCAGGACACAATTGGATCAAGGTCAAGTGCATCGGCGTCAAATCCAATCGCAGCGCGATTGGGGCGCGCGTCAAGGTCGTAGCCGGCGATCACACCCAGATTGATGAAGTGATGAGCGGCGCCAGCTACCTTTCTCAAAACGATTTTCGCCTCCACTTCGGACTTGGTCGCGCAAAGGAAGCGGACTTGATCGAAGTCCGCTGGCCTTCGGGCCTTGTGGAACGGCTCCAGAAAGTCGAGGCCAATCAACTCGTTTACGTGCAAGAAGGCCACGGGATCGTACGACAGGAGAAGTTCTCGCACAAGTCGTAGTGTACTAACGGTGGCGCACAAGCGCTCGCATTTGTGGTTGGGCTGGCGCAGATCTATGGGTCTATGGAGGACACGAAGACAGCCGGTGCGGCAGGGCCTTCCCATATCGGGTGGGTCCTCGCTTGCGTCGGGCTGCTGCTAACCTACTGGACGACTGCAAGCGCCGCTTTCGCACAGCTTGATCACATCAGGACGGCTGCACGGTTGCTGAGCCAGGGGCAAAAAGAGGAGGCGGAGCGCGAAGCACGGCTGGCCATGGACGATTCCAAGACACGGCCCCTGGCATTGGCAATGCTCGGGACCATTCGCCTGGAGGAGGGCCAGTATCAGGAGGCCACGCAATTTCTTAACAAGGCCGTTGAGCTGAATCCTCATCTATCGGGCGCGTGGACGACACTCGGAGACGCTTATGTGCTTCAGAACAAGCCTGCGTTGGCAAGTGAGAGCTTCGAAAAGGCCTTGAAACAGGATCCCTCGAACAACCAAGCCCGCTATGACTTGGCCAAGCTCGCGGCTTCCCTCCACCAATATCAGAAATCCCTCGATGTTGCGCGGCCGATTTTTCCGCAGCTACTCAAATCGGACGATGGCCTTTTGATTTTGGGGACAGACTATGGAGGTCTTGGAAAAAAGGAAGAGCTCGCCGGGGTGGTTCGTGCCTGGCAAGAGTTGCCTCAACACTCTGATGAATCATCGCTCGAATTTGCTCAGCTCCTGATGAGCTACGGGATGACCTCCGAAGCCAAAGCTCTGGTTGAAGCCGTTGAGTCAAGAAGCGCTGGACACATGTCCTCGACGCTCGCCTTGAATCTCGGAAGGATTCATCTGGGGCTGGGAGACCTGGATCAGGCCGAGCGGGATTTCGAACAGGCCTTGAGCTTGAATCCGGCCTGCGCGGCCTGCGATCAGGGAGTCGCTGAAGTCGCCGAGCGGCAAGGCAATACCGAAAAAGCGTTGGCCTATCTCCTCAGGGCCAAACAACTGCAGCCGGACGATCCTGAAATCTTGTTTGAGTTCGGGAGAATCTGCTTGAAGCGAGACTTGATTGAAGACGCTCTGTCCGCTCTTGGAAAAGCGGTTTCGCTGAAGCCAGACGACGACCGCTACGTCTACGTTTTTGGCTCCGCCAACGTCGGTCGGGGTAATCTTCCAAAAGCCGCCGCTCTCTTTGGCGAGCTTTTGCAGAAACACCCTCAGAATCCGGTTTTGAATTATGCGATGGGAACCGTGTACTATCTGCAGAGCAAGTACCCTGAGGCTGCATCCGCCCTTAAGAAGAGCCTTGAGGAGCAGCCTAACCAGGTTGCGGCTCCGTACTATCTGAGCCTCACCTATAGCCACCTCGGCCAAAATCACGACGCCGAAGCCTTACTCCGAGGCCTCGTCAAGAGCCATCCTCAGTATGCACCCTCGTACGTGAAGTTGGGTACCATCCTGATGACGAAGCACCACTATGAGGAAGCCCAAGAGTATCTCGACCGTGCGATCGTGCTCGATCCCACCTCGGAGCAGGCTCACTACCAACTCTACCTATTATTTCAAACCCTCGGGAAAGCCGACGAGGCCCAGAAGCATTTTGCTGAGTGGCAAAAGCTAGATGCGGACCAGAAAGCGCGGAAGCACTTAGAACTGCACTTGCTGCTCCCCAATTAGCTCCCCAATTAGCTGAAGGCTGGCCCAAAACAAGAAAGCGATGGCCGGTCCCGCAAGGGACCGAACCATCGCTGAGAGTGAACTGAAGGTCGTCTTCAGAAGAAGATTTGCAGACCGAGCTGAATACGCCTCGGGATGTTGCACTGGGTGGACGTCACGCCGAAGGATGCGTCGCTGATATTCGTATCCGCGTTGCAGAAATCAACTCGGTTGAAAATGTTGCCTGCCGTGGCTTGGAACCTTACATATTTCTGCTCGCCGAAGTAGGTATCTTTGTAAATGTTTAGATCCTCGTTGTAATAGTGGAATCCACGGATGTCCGTGTTGCTCCGCCCATTGTTGCCGAAGGTGAACGGGTCTGGGACGGAGAAGGCAGCCGAGTTAAAGTACACTTGGCTACTCGGGTCGGTAAATGATCCCGAGGTCCTGACGGGCTGGCCGCCAACGCGGTTGGGGAACAGAGCGGTACTGAACAGGTATTGATTATTGTTATTGGCTGCAAACATGGTGAGCGGGCGTCCTGTCTGGTAGCTCGCGATGAATGACACCTGCCAGTGGCTGACGAGCTTATCCACAACCCCCGTGGCGTTTCCTAGGAATCTCATACCCGGTCCGAACGGCAGCGTATAGACCTCGCCAATGGTCAGAACATTCGGCACGTCGTCAGCGCTCGGCCCCCACAGATCGCTCATATTGCTTGGATTCTGAACCGAAAGGCCGCCTTCCTGGCCTGATTCCGCTCCGTTATTCATGAGGCGGGAATAGGTGTAAGCGATGGTGGTTGACTGATTATGTCCGCGCTGGAGAAACTGCATTTGAAAGGCGTTGTAGTGGCTCTTCCCGTTGTGCGTCTTGCGCCACTGAATTCCCTGCGGGTTGTACTGCGGGAAAGGTAGCAAGGCGTGGGCCAGGTTTCCTGTAAAATCAGGCCAAGGAGCAGCGACGCCGTGTACATTGCCAAAAGCAACGCCGTTGGTAAAGCCTGCTGTCGTGAGGTCAGTGCCGTATTGCAGAACTGTATCTGGGTTCATGTTGAAGAGCGTGCCGGCGCTGGCGCGGTCATCAGGCAACCGCGTTCCGTGGTTCCCCACGTAGGCCACGTCCAGACTGATGTTGCTGCCCCACTGGTGTTGGTAGGAAATGTTCCAGTTCTGCCAGATCGGCATCTCGTAATTGTCGGGGGAGACGGCCACCGGACTGCCTCCATTCGCGACGCCAGGAACTAAGTTCGGCGGGAACGAGATGGAACTCGCTGGGAATCCATTGCCCCAGTAGTAGGTCGGAAACTGGTCATTGCTGGTATTGGCCACGGTGGGGTTTGTCTGATAGCCGTCCACCGGGTAAGCGTCCCAGGAATCAGCAATGGTGGCGCCAAAGTAGAGGCCATATCCACCTCGAATCACATTGTTTTTCCCTAGGGCATAGGCAAAGCCAGTGCGCGGCGCCAAGCCCGTGCTGCCGTTGCCACCGGCCAGTTTGGAGTTAAAGACCGTGGCACCGTCAACGGTCGCCCCATCGATCACCTGAGTGGCTGTGGGGACGAAGGTTGAAAAGCGGTTGTGCTGCTCCGAGAGACCCGAATTGTGGTCGAGTCGCAGGCCGCCCTCCAGGGTGAGATGGGAATTAACCTTCCAAGAGTCGTTTATCCACGGCGCCACATAGGAGATCTTCGGCATGTAAGGTTGGAACACCGAGAAGTTGGCAAAGTCAACCTGGCCGAGAAGGAACGAAGCGAAAGCGTCGCCTTGCGCGTTTGAGTTGGCCAAGTTGTTACCCCTGTTGTCATAGCCTGCAGTACTTTGGGCGAGGAAGTTAAAGTTGCCGCCCGTGTTGATCGCCCATCCGGTCTGAGGGAAAGTGATGAAATTGCTCTGAACTCCCATCTTCACGGTGTGCTTGCCGACGATCCAAGTGAGGTCGTCATAGAACTGGTACCGGTTGTTAATGTCAGATCCGTTTCCCAGCCACGGCGTTCCGTAGTGAGTGTATCCGACTGGTCCGTTAAAGAAATTGATCTGGGGGAAGCCGGCATTGTTGTACTTGGGATCGTTCGGAAGCCCAAGCCCCAGCTTCTGGTTCCAACCTACTCCTGAAGACAATTGGTGTCCGTCCATCACCCAGCGGTCATAAGACAGCGTGGCGTGGTTAAACAGGTTCGGCTTGATTACCGTGTTGATCTGAAGGTGCATGAAGTGGTTGGTAATGAGCTGGTAGAAGCCCTGGCCGAGATAAGTGTCATTTGCTTGAGAGTCCGTTTGTCCGTTGTTCTCGGTATTGCAACCCTGCGGCCCGCCGCAGTGGGCGGTGCGGGGCCGGTGATTCTGAAAATAGGTGAAAGTGGCGGACCACCTGTCACTGAACGTGTGATCGACCCTGAAGAGCCACGTCCAGACATTAATCTTGTCGTTGTCGTCTGACGTGCCGCCGAATTCATTGGGCGTGAAAAGCGTATTCCGGTCAAGCGCAGGAATGATAGAGGCGACATATTGAGCGCCCTTGTTTCCCGCTAGCAACGGATCGTTCAGCGGAATCATATTGGCCGTTGCCATGGGCAACCCAGTTGCGGTGTTAAATCCGTAACCATCGCGGACGGGGACTCCGTTCACGGTTCGGGTGGAATTCGGGTTGAAGATTTCGCCATAGTAAATCGGCCGTCCCAGCGCGTCCGACCCAATCTGACAGGGGGGAGTGGCGCATCCGGCTGCGGGCGATTGCAGCAACTGGCTGAAGTCGCCGTTTCTCTCGGCCGGCGTGGGGAGCGTGTTCTGAAACCCAGTGTTCACCGTACTGTGGTAATCGAGCCGGTCATAATTAGTGAACCAGAAAGTCTTGCCCCATTTGTGAATCTTGGGAATGGGCCCACCGATGGCAATGCCCACGTTATTCTGAGTCAGTGGCAGGATATTGATGCCCGCTTCATTCAGGAAAAAATTGTTCGCATCCAAATGGTTGGTGGTCAGAATGTCATACACGTTCCCGTGAAACTGGTTGGTACCTGACTTGGTGGTGTAGAGAGCGATGCCGCCGCTGGTGTGGCCGTATTGGGCGGAAAAGTTATTCACCGTGGTGGTCATTTCCTGCACCGCATCATAGGGGATGGAGCTTTCATGCGTTTGCTGGTGACCCTCGGCATAACCATATTCGGCGCCGTCAAACCAGCTCTCCCAAGACACAGTCTGGCCGCCGTTGATTCGCGATTCAAAGGCGTCGCCGCGGAAGATCGCATCGCCATTGGGCGCAGTGGGGACGTAGCCGGGCGACAGGATAAGCTTGGTTTCCGCCAGACGCACGTCTGCGCCCATCACATCCGGAAGGTCCCGATAGTAATCCCCGCTCACGTGGTAGGAGATTTGGGAACTTGAAGTGTTAATGAGCTGGGTAGTAGCTTTCACCTCGACGGTCTGGGACACCGCGCCGAGCTGGAGCGTGACGTTCTGGGTGAAGGTTCTTCCCCCAATCGTCAGCGACAAGTCAGGTTGTGTGTAAGTCTTGAAGCCCTCCTTCGTCACCTCCAAGGTATAGACGCTGGGAATCATCGCCGGTGTGGTGAAATTGCCGGCGTCGTTGGTAGCAACGACGGTCTTCAATCCGGTATCCTGTCTTGTCAAGGTGACGGTGGCGCCGGGCACAGAACCCCCAGAAGGGTCGGTCACCAGGCCCGTCAGCGCTACGCGGTCAGCTCCCACCTGCGCATAAGCTGCTCTTCCGCTGATGAGTGTCACGACGGACACCGCCAGCAACGCAATCACAAAAAACGAACGCTTTGCCACGGCCCACCTCCGTAGGACTTTCCGTAAAATTAGCAGACCGAATACCTGACGCAATGGTAAGTGCTACAAGTCAAAAGGCGCTGACTCTCACCTTTCAGAAGCCAACTGCCCGAAATCGCAAACTCAAAAACCCAACCGCTCACCGCTTCGCTAAAGTGTAAGCGCTTTCATCAGCACAGTTGGTGATGTAATCACGGCACCTAAGTGTTGTCAATAGTTTTTTTAAGTTTTTTTTATGCGTTCTTTAGCCTCAGATAATAGAAACAAACTAGCCACGTAACCTTTTGGCTTACACAGCACATGCTTGGGAGCCACGCTGCGAGTCAATTTGGCGCGAATTAGCCATTGGCAGCTAGAGGTGAACCCAATGTCCCTGCTGGTCTTGTCGCTCAGAGGCCCGAGGTCGGGGTTAGCTAGAACTGCCTCCTAACTCGACGCTTTGGTAGTCTTGGTAAGTAATCACCTCGATACAGTCCCGCTGCCGGTGGTACGATTGGTTATGTGCACACTCACACAATCGAAGTCAGGGCCGGTCTTCAAGACGTCAAGCGGACTAGCAGACGTGGAGGGTGCGCGACATAAAAGTGGAAGTCAGGCTGCCCGGCGGCTCTCCCAGTAATCCTCGAAGCGGCCGTTGAGACAACAGCAGCGCAGGGCCACGATGGCGTTCGCTCCTCGGACGGTCCAGAACATGCCCGAGCGTTT
>DATJYK010000421.1:0-3298 GCA_035578005.1 Terriglobia bacterium | reverse complement strand
AAAGCGGATTTTCGCCGCTCATCCGCCGGATCAAAGCGCGCAGCTCCGTCTCGATCTGCGGTCGCCCTCCCCGTGCCCGCGACTGCCAACGCCAGTAGCAGCGAAATCCGGCTCTGTGCCAACGCACGAGCGTCTCGGGCCTGTGTGGACCGAAAACCCTATCCGTCTTGATGCAGCAATGGAATCACCTAAGCTGGCGGAATATCGGGCTGCTCTGGCTCATTCTGGCCGTCCTGACCTCGCCATTCAGGTCGAAGTTACGGCTTGAGGCCGAGAACGCGGTGCTTCGACATCAGTTGATTGTCTTGAGGTGCAGGCTGCATGGTCGCGTCCGGCTGACGAACCATGATCGTTTGTTCTTTATCCTGCTGTATCGCTGGTTTCCATCAATCCTTCAGGTTCTCACAATCATCCGGCCCGGGACGCTCGTGCGTTGGCACAGAGCCGGATTTCGCGGCTACTGGCGTTGGAAATCGCGTCGAAGGGGAGGGCGGCCACCAGTCGAGAGGGAGCTGCGCGCGCTGATCCGGCGGATGAGCATTGAGAATCCACTTTGGGGCGCGCCGCGCATCCACGGCGAACTGCTCAAGCTGGGGTTTGAGGTCGCGCAGTCCAGCGTCGCCAAGTACCTGGTCAAACGGCGGGTACCCCCCAGTCAGGGATGGCGAACCTTCTTGCGTAATCATGCGCCAAATGTTGCCGCCATGGACTTGTTTGTTGTCCCGACGATCGGTTTCGACCTCCTTTATGCATTCGTCATCATTCGGATAGACCGCAGGGACCTCGTCTGGATCAACGTCACGGCACATCCGACCGCCGAATGGGTCGCGCGTCAAATAACCGAGGCATTTCCCTGGAACGAGGCTCCGCGCTACATCATCTGGGACCGGGATTACATTTACGGCGCGGTCGTCACAGGCCGACTGCGTGCCATGGGCATCCGGGACAAACCTACCGCGCCGGCCTCACCCTGGCAGAACAGCTTTGTCGAACGGTTGATAGGATCGATCCGGCGGGAATGTGTGGACCACATCATCTTCCTGGGCGAGGCACATCTCCGCCGGGTTCTGAAATCTTACGCTCGCTATTATAACGGCGTCAGAACGCATCGATCCTTGGATAAAGATGCGCCGGTCTCTCGCCCGGTTCAGCCAACCGGGAGCATCAAATCGCTCTCCATCCTAGGCGGCCTCCATCATCACTACGCCCGGGTTTAGATCCTATGCAGGCGCGACGGTCGGGAGAGGTGTGTTAGCAGTTCGGTTCGCTTCCCACCAGGTGCATAGGGAGAGACGCTGATGGAAATCCGCGCAGTGAACAACCTGCCGTCCGCCGCAACTCATGATGACGCCGTACGCTGTCTTCTTGCAATCGAATTGAGCAAGAAGAGTTGGATCGTTGCCGTCAACACGCCCGTGTCGGACAAGATCAGTCGCCACACGTTGAAGGCCTGCGATGGCAAGGAGCTGTTGGATCTGTGCGAGCGGATCCGGACGCGAGTTGCCAGAGAAACGAAGAAGCGCGTGGAAATCGTTTCTTGCTACGAAGCTGGCTACGATGGCTTCTGGCTCCACCGCCTGCTCGAAGCGCACGGCATCCGCAACTACGTGATCGACCCGGCAAGTCTGCAGGTTGATCGTCGGGCCCGCCGAGCCAAGAGCGACGGCATCGACGTTGAAAAACTGGTCCGCTCACTGATGGCGTATCTGCGGGGCGAGCCGAAAGTTTGGAGCGTCGTGCGCGTGCCGAGTGCTGCCGAAGAAGACGACCGTCGGCTCCATCGTGAGCGTGGCCGGCTGATTAACGAACGTATCCAACACGTCAACCGGATCAAGGGACTGCTCGCGATCCATGGCATCTATAACTACCAACCACTGCGCCGCGATCGGACGCAGCAGCTGGAACGGTTGCGCACCGCTGATGGTCGGACGTTGTCGCCGCGGCTCAAGGCGGAAATCCTGCGCGAACTGCAGCGATTGGAGCTTGTCATCGGAATGATCGAGACGATCGAGGCGGAACGCGACGCCATTGCATCGACCAAGACTGAAACGGAGCATACGAGCGGAAAGAAGATCCAGGATCTGGTCAAAATCAAGAGCATCGGGCCCGAATTTGCCACCACACTTGTCGGCGAAGTGTTTTACCGCTCATTTGACAATCGCAAACAATTGGCGAGCTATGTCGGCCTGACACCGGCGCATTTTCAGAGCGGCGCAATGTGCCGTGATCAGGGTATCAGCAAGGCTGGCAACGCCAAGGCTCGCACGGTCATGGTTGAGCTTGCTTGGCTGTGGTTGCGGCACCAGCCTGACAGCCGCTTGAGCGTCTGGTTCCGCGAACGTGTTGGCAAACTCAAGGGCCGCATCCGGCGGATTACGATCGTCGCCGTTGCACGCAAGCTACTAATTGCGCTCTGGCGCTATCTCGAGACAGGTCTGGTGCCTACAGGCGCCGCTCTGAAAGTGTGATTAGAGTCTTTGAAAGACGACGAAAGGAACATGACCGATTCCAAGGTTGGATGTGTGATCGGCGAAAACACGGGCTGCAATATGCCGCGGTTTAGAAGGGTCCCATCCTCCCTTGGAGCCCTGTGCCCTCGCACTACTGCATGAGGGACCTTGGTACGGGGCTTCGTCCCGACCGGATATAAGGTGATGTGGCGAGTGCCGCATAGCGAAAGGGGCTCCGCCTTGGAGTGAACAAACGTAATCGGGGAACGCCAACGGGGAAAAGAGGGATCAACAGAAAACGACGTTTGCAGCGTATTGGCCGGGAGACCATTGTAGCTCGGCGCGCGCTTTCGCCGTCAACCCCTCGCGCCTTCCGGCGCGACCCTGCGGGCTTTGGGGGTTGACCGCTCAGCGCGGCCAAGCAGGGGGCCTGCCGTGCCATCAATGCAGAATTGCGCCCTCTTGAAACGCAGGAAGAGACGAAATGTTGATCGCGAAAAACCTCTTGACTCGCGAAGCCTCATATAAAGTTTTCGGTACACACAGCCGCGGTTTCTCGCGCTTGCGGTTGCGGCAGACGTCGGAGCAATCCCAGATGACGACGTCCGGACGGAATGCGGACGGCATGCCGCCAACGATGTCGCGGTGAGGCGCCTAGCCCGTATTCCTGATAGCTTGGGCCAGCATGGCGTAAAGCTGAGACTTGCTGAATTCCTTAGGCTGCTGCGTCCCTAATGTCTTCGATACCTTCTTTGCCACGGGACGGGTACAGGCGGCCAACACGGGCCTTGGTTTCGGGGCCGGCCTTATCTTAGGTTTTGCTGTCGGCGGCTTGTGACCACGCTTAA
>DATJYK010000420.1:0-34278 GCA_035578005.1 Terriglobia bacterium | reverse complement strand
TATTTTACCAATCGCGGGCGGATGATGGCGCCCGTTGAGCCCGTGCGGCGCGTCAACGTTGATTTCACGGCCACGATGCTGGGGGAACTGGACTCGGCCGCCGGGCAGTTGAACGTCAGCCGGCAGGCCGTGATCAAGACCTTGCTCCGGCAGGCGCTGGACCAGCATTATCTGGCAGAGGGCGCCCGGCAAAAAGCGGGCTGAACGCAGGTCCGCGGTACTTCCTCGCCACGGATAAGGGAAAGCCGCGCCCAACGGCTAAAAGGAGGAAACTAAATGGGCGTTATAAGCTTGCGGCTACTTGGAAAGGCTTGACGAACTCTCAGAGCCCTGCAGTCTGGCTGGCGCAGAGCGCCTAGCTCTACAATTCATGTCCAGGTCGCCTGCAACATCGCAGGGTTTCACCCTGCGCCAGCCGGCCTGCGGTACCCGCTTGACCAGGCTTTTTCGCCTGCTATCATCTCAATAGGCGAACCCGAGGAGGCGAAGACATGCAGGACATCTCATTCACGATCCACATCTTCAAGGAAGGACCGACATTCGTCGCCTATGTGCCTGAACTCGACCTCTCAAGCTGCGGCGCATCGGAACAAGAAGCTCGGAAGAATGTCAAGGATGCCGTTCACGGATTTCTGGAAACCAGTGCCGAGATGGGAACGTTGCCGGAAATACTCGAAGAAGCGGGCTACGAACGGGAGGGCCAGATTTGGCGTCCGCCGCAGTTCGTTTCTCTCGATCACTCATCTGTGAGCGTGGCCTGATGCCGGCAATCAGGCCGACCGACTACCAAACACTGATCAAGGTCTTCACGCAAGAAGGCTTCAGCTTCAGTCGGCAGCGCGGCGACCACCTCATCTACACCAAGCCTGGCATCAAACGCCCCCTCGTGATCCCAACGTACAAAGCGGTTCCGGTGTTCATCATCAAGAATCTTCTCCGCAGCGCAGACATGACTCGTGAGCGATATTTGGAGCTTCTGCACGGCTTGTAGCCCGGAGCCCTGTGGTCAGGAGGTCGCGTACATAACAAAGACAATGTATGCGCCACCCGCGGGATAAGGAAAGCCGCGCCCAACGGCTATAAGGAATGAGGGTGACTGGCTGGGGGCCGAAGAGTTTGGTTCGTTCGACTCGAAAGCCGTCTCCGTGCTGCAGTCGCGAGGCGCCCGCGCACGCCTGTTGTAAAAAGCGGTTTAATCAGAATCCCGCCAGGATTTTCAAATCCTCAACAGGTGGCGACGACATGCAGTACAATGTCGTCGCCACCCGTGCGCGAGGGGATTTAAGCCATGATCCTAAGAACTTTGCGGTTCCCTCGGCGGTACCGCGTTTGGGCTTTCTTGGCCCTTGCCGGTCTTGCCGCTACCAGTTGCGCCCATCAGCCCGTTCCTGACGCATATGGTCCGCCAGGATTCTTCATGGGTTTGCTTCATGGGTTCATAATACTGTTCAGCTTCATCGGGAGTCTCTTTTCCGACGTTCGTATCTATGCCTTCCCGAACTCGGGAGGTTGGTACGATTTCGGTTACCTCATTGGCGCAGCGATCTTCTTCGGCGGGAGCGGGGCCTCTACTTAGCGGTTGGGGGTGGCGCAGGGTAGAAAATGCAGCAGCTAGAAATCACGGCGTATTGCAAACAAAGGTGTTAGCGCGCCGCAACGCTGCGGTCGGCTGGCGCGACCATTTTCATGAGCTTTAGCGGGCCAGCGCCCCTAAGGGACACAGATAACAAACGATGTATGCGCCACCCAGCAAGCCTGCGCCAGTCGGCCCGTCGTGGTAAGATTTCCAAAATGACCTGGATAGTGGGAATGCCCACGTCGTTCGGCTATAGCATTGGGATATCGGACATCCGCGTGACGCTTCGCGACGGCTCCGAGAAGGATTGTCTGCAGAAAGTCTACCCGATCTCCAATTCAATCGCGTTGGGATTTGCAGGCTCGGTGAGGATCGGGTTTAGAATGGTTACAGCGATGCGCGCGTGGCTGCGCTGTGATGAGACAAATCGCGCTTGGATACCCAAGGAGACTGTTGAACTGTGGCGACCGATGGCCAGAGACATCTTTGCGTCAGCCCCCTCCGAAGAGCAGGCACGGCACTGCCATCTCATAATGCTGTCTGCTGACCCTGATTCTATCGGCGCTCTCGGTGCTACGGCTTATGTCCACACTTTCAAGTCGCCTGAGTTCGTTCCGATCGAGGTTGAGACGAACAAGGCGGCAGGCATAGGGTCAGGGACCTTCATCGAAGAGTACGCCGCTCATCTGGATGAAATATCAAACAGTCACGACCGCACATTCACCCTGATGAAGGGGGAGACCATGAATCCGGGTGGAATGGGTGGGCTTCTCGGATTCTCACTGACCCGCATGCTTATGCGTACAAATCCTCAGGGCATCAGTTCACACCTGCACTACTGTTGGGTGTACTTGGGAAAGACCATCATTAAGACGAACAATCACGCCACCGCCGGCGCGTGGACGTGCCTCGGAGGCAATGCAGGTTCAGGGATTAATAGGCGGGACGTGGGCGAGCCGGATAGGTCGGCCACTTTCAACGGCGCCACACCATTCCAAATGCCGCGAATCGCCGAGTCCTGGAAAGAACTCAGGGACACTCTGAATGCTTCTGGGGAGAGACCGGAAGGCAGTGTCGCTTGATAGGAGGACCAGCTCGCAGTTCGAGCCCCCAGTGGGATTCCCCGCTTGCAAGCAGATCGTCCTGGGCCGCCTTGCGCTTGATGATGCGGCTCATCTCTCGCCGCGTGACTTCCTGATTCGAGCGAGTCCCTTGTGGCGGATGGCAGCCCAATCCTCAGGCCTTATCGTGCTCGATTCGGTATTCGGACCCTCCAGCAATAAATTCTCGAGATGTGCTTTCGCCTGCCGCCTTTCGTCCTCTCGGATTCAACTACGAACCGATCGCCGCAATCTTGTACACCAGCAGAATGATTACGGTGACCGCTGCAATCCAGATTGATACGGTGTAGCGTCGAAAGAAGAAGAACGTCACTCCAGCCCAGCAGGAGCCGGCAGCCAGCAATGAGCCCGTTACATAAGGCATCGCCATCGCGGTGGAAAAGTTTATACCGAAGACGTACTTGAGCCGAAAAATCTCACCCAGTGCGCGTATGACGATCAGGAATTGAGTCGTGATTCCTATTTGCGCCCACCGCTCTTTCGTCAATTTCCGCATTTTTGCTCGGCCCGAATTGCGAGCGATCTGCTTCACACCGGCGGCGTAGCCGTCTTGCGCGGCGGGTTGAAGAAGGGCAGTTCGACCACCTTCGCCGGAACAGTATGCCTCACGGCTTCAACTGTTAACTCCATGTCAAGCTGCGTACCCGCTTGGGCGTGATCGCGGCTCACGCTGGCCAGCGCGATCATCTTCTTGAGCGTCGGCGACCAGGTGGTGGACGTGGCCTTGCCCACCTGCTTCCGCCCTCGGGAATACACCGGCACCGCTACGCGCGATGCGGTGGCGGGCAGTTGCGGTGCGAGACCGGCGCTCTGAAACAGACGCTCCAGGCTGTCCCAATCGAGTTCGAGCCCCACCAGGCGGCGTTTCCCTCCGGTCGGCTGATGGTTTCCATTCCTGCCTCCTGCCTGTTCTGCAGCCAATGCCGCCCGGCCCACGAAGTTTTCCTTTTGAAGCTGGACGAGCCGCCCAAGGCCGATTTCGAAAGGCGAATACTGCTGTGAGGGGATCAGCGCTTTGCGGCAGGAGGTGTAATCGACATCGATGAGGATCAAGCCGGCCTCGATGCGGGCCACATCGAGGGCGAGCATGCCGCAGGGACGAACGTCAAACTCGCGCCCGTGCTCCATCAAAGCGTCCCACACGCGCACGGCTTCAGACCAGGGCATCCAGACTTCATAGCCGAGGTCACCGGTGTAACCCGTGCGCGAAACGTCCACCGGCACACCCGCGATCTCGCTGTGCGCCACGCGAAAATACTTGAGGCTGTCGATGGACGCTTTGGATGCCTTGCGCAAAAGTTTGGCGGAGGTTGGCCCTTGCAGTGCCAGCGCCGCCACCTGCTCCGAGATATCCTCGATTTGAACGTCCATGCCGAGCGCGTTTTGGTGGAACCACCGCAGATTAGGCTCGGCAGCCGTCCAGCGATAGGTGTTTTCGCCGAGCCGTGTGATGGTGCCGTCGTCAATCACCTTGCCGTGCTCATCGCACCAGCAGCAATAAATCACCTGATCGACGGCCACCTTCTGGATGTCGCGCGTGATGATGCGATTCACAAGTTGTGTGGCATCAGGGCCGGTGACACGATACTTGTAGAGCGGCGAGACGTCGATGAGCGCAGCCGCGTTGCGGATGGCGTTGTACTCATGCTCGTGGTGCGTCTCGTAGACGCTGACCGCGTAGAAGCCTGACCACTCGCGGTAGTTCAAGCTCTCGCAGAGCGCGAGCGTTCGTTCGTGAACGGCAGATCCGATAGGCACGTTGAAATCCTGAGCCGGGCCGCGATTGCAACCTTCAGCAATCGGCGCCCACAGTTGCTTATAGCCGGGATCGGCCCGCTTTACAAGCCTCCATCAGGCCTCCATCGGGACAGCGACCCTGGTGGATGGTGAATAGCCGACGCTCCGCCTTGACGAACTCGTGACCGTTCCTGCCATGATGGTAGTTCGCGCGGAACCTCGCGGGTTTCGCAGCGCAGACAGGAGCCAACAGGCTTGCAGCCCGGCGAAACCGACCACTTCGGAAACGGCCACTTCCAGAACCATGACGCGCGCCCGGGAGGCTTTCTCGATCTGATCCGCTGGCTCCGCACGCGCCAACCCGGCGCGTGGCGCAAGTGGATTCCCTCCGGTTACGGCCCAAAACCCAGCGAACGGCTGGGAGGCAATCAGCTTCGGGTCACGTTCATCGGTCACTCGACAGTCCTCATCCAAGCGGGCGCGTTCAATTTCCTTACCGATCCCATCTGGTCTCATCGCGCCAGTCCCGTGCAGTGGGCTGGACCCAAGCGCCATCGCGCGCCCGGGCTGAGGCTTGAGGACTTGCCGCCGCTCGACGCCATTCTGGTGAGTCACGATCACTTCGACCACCTCGACGTGTCTACACTGCGCGGTTTGAGAACCCATCGCGCTCAAATCTTCTGCCCCCTCGGCGTGGCCAAGCTTCTGCGGAAGGTGGGATACTCCGATCCCATCGAACTCGATTGGTGGGAGAGCAGCGAATTCTCGTCTGCCATCCGAGTCCATTGCACCCCCGCGCAGCATTTTTCGGGACGCTCACTCTTTGACCGCAATCGAACGCTGTGGTGCAGTTGGCTGATTGAGAATTCCCACGGGAACATTTACTTCGGCGCCGACACGGGTTTCGGTCTTCATTTTGCCGAAATCACGCGGCACTTTCCTTCTCCGCGGCTCGCGTTGCTACCCATCGGCGCGTATCGTCCGCGCTGGTTTATGAGCCCCGTGCACATGTCGCCCGATGAAGCCGTCACGGCCCACCAGATCCTTCAAGCGCAGACGAGCGTCGCGATTCACCACGGCACTTTCAGGCTGGCGGATGACGGCGAGACGGAAGCCGTTGACCGCCTGCGCGAACTCATGAGCCTGCCGGCGGACGATGCCCGAAGCGCGCGGCCCTTTCTCGCGCTCGAGGCCGGTGTTGGATACGACGTAGTGTAGGTCGGAGCGAAACCAGCTCTCACGACTGCAACATGCGCCTCACGCGCTCCACGAGAACCGGCACCTCAAACGGCTTGGCGACGTGATCTGCGGCGCCGAGTTCGAGAGCCGCGGCGGCCTCACGGCCGACGGAAGGCGAGGTGATTAAGATGGCGCGAGCCTCGCGAAGGACTCCGCCGGCGGCGAATTGCTTCAGGAGGGTGAGCCCGTCCAGGCCCGGCAGATCCACGTCGAGAATCAGCGCCCTGGCGTAGAGGCTACGTGTGGAGCCTATCATCAGGCGAGAGGCGGCGAGGCCATTGCGAAGCACCCGGACGCGCAAGCCGGCAGATTCGAAGGCGTGCAACAAGAGCGAAGCGGCAGCCTGATCTCCGGTTAAAATGGCCACGTCCACCCGCTGCGAGCCATCCTGGCTTGCCTTGCCGGGAAGGCCGGCGGCCGCGGGCAGCAGCCGGTTGCCGCCGGCAGCCTGCGCCCTCTCGCGGGCCTCCGCAGCCGCTCGGCGCAGGCCTTCCAGATTGCTCCCATCCTCCGGGTAAGCCGCCACTCCCCCGCTCAAGGTGACGTGAAACTCGGCGCCCGTTCCGTTCACAAACGCGTGTTGGGCGAAGGAGCGGCACACTGGCGCGAGCCGCTGAAGGGTGGCCTGGCGGTCGAGGCCGTACATGCCCACCACGAATTTGTTCCCCGCCCAGCGGGCCGCAATTTCCTCGCTGCGGAACTCCTTGCGCAGGCGCCGCCCGAGCTCTCGCACAATTGCATCGCCGGCGGCGTGGCCGTGGTCCTCATTGATGCGTTCGAGGCCGTCTACGCCGAATTTGGCGAGGCCCATGGGCTGGCCGTGACGGCCGGCCAGGTCAAGAAAATCCTCGAGCGTGCGGCGCGACTTCATCCGGTTGTCAAGGCCGGAGAGCGGGTCTACCTCGGCGAGGTTACGCAGAAGCCGGGTACGTTCCAAACGATTCGTAATGCGGGTTACCAGTTCGGGCCCCACGATGGGTTTGGCTACGAAGTCGTCAGCACCCGAAGCGAACACCCGATGGGTGGTGGTGGCGTCCTTGGCGGCCGTGAGAAAGATCACCGGAATGCCGGCCCAGCGCGGATCATTCCGCACCACATGGCAAAGCTCGATGCCGCTGACCGAGGGCATTTGAATGTCCAGCAACAGCAGATCGGGCGGCGAGCCTTCGAGCACATCCCAGAACCGCAAGGGATCGCTAAGGCCGGTGACCTGAATGCCCAGGGGCTGCAAGAGCGCTTCGAGGATGGCCAGCACGTTGGGATCATCGTCCACCGCCAGGACCCGCGGCCTTGCAGCTTCCAGGCGGCTGAGAAGGCCGTCTACAGCTTCTACAATCTCGCCCAGGGGCAAGCTCTTTGGGACGAACCCGCGTCCGCCGCGGCGGGCCACCTCCACGCGGTCCATCAAGGTGCCACCCGAAGTGAGAATCACCGCAGGCACCGGGGGCTTGTGACCGGCCAGCGTGGAAAGAAACTCCAGCGTGTCACTGTTGCAGCTTGCCGTGTCGATATCGACGAGCACCGCGGCAGGCGTCACCTCCTGAAGCGCTGCCAGGGCCGCCGGAAGCCCCGGCACCGGTTCCCACCTTCTGCCGCGCGCCGACGCCTCGTCGCACAAGAGCATTGCCCAGTCAGAGTCCTCGGTCACCACCAGGGCCACGTCTGGCCCATATTTTGACGGTGTCGCCTCGGCAGCCAGGCGGAGGTCCTGGGAGCCATCGACCTCAAGGCGCAAGGCAGCCACACACTCTGAGAACCGGCGAGCCCGAATCTCGCTGGTTAACTCTACCTTGCGCAGGGAAAGCTCAAGCTCTCGCGCGAACCGTGAACCGGCCGACAAGCCGAAAGTCCCGAGCAGTCCGGCGAGCTTATGGGCCGCGCTCTCGGCCTGCTCTCGCAGCGCCGCGCTCAGCTTCCCTTCCAGCAAGGCTACGCTCGCCTGGTCAAGCACCTCCAGACGCTCAAGCACCCGCTCTCGTGTTCGCGTCCAGATTTCGGCCAGTTTGCCCTGAAGCGCCCCGCGCGCCGCGGATTCACCAGACTTGGCGATCGCCGCGTCCGCTCCCGGTTCGTAAGACAGCCCCAGCACCACCGCCACAGCGGTCGCCAGCGAATCCCCGTCCACGGGGTGGAAGAGCAGCTCCTCCACCCCCAGCTCGCGGATGAGCCGGCGGACAAGCTTTCCATCGGCGTCGGGGTGGAGGCAGTAGATCACCGAAATGTCGGGAAACTCCCCCCGCAGCTCGGCGAGTAGCTCAGGGGTGCGCGGCGTAGCGAGGCTATGGTCAAGCACCAGCAGGTTAGCTTGTGCCTCCCCGGCGTGCCGGAGACATTCGAACAGTGCGTCAGGGTCGGCCGCCAGGGCCGGTGAGACGGTGGGCAGCCTTCGGGCACAATCAGAAGCGAGGCTCTCGGGCAGGCCGGCGATCAAAATCAGCTGAGAAGTGCGTTCTTTCATGGAGGCGTCTCGAACACGATGGCGTGGGACTGGATGACGAATTGCACCATCTTGGTCTTGAACATCATCCAGATCCTGGTGATTGAGGCAAAAATGTTTTTGTTGATTCTAAGTAACTTACGATAGCATCCCGTTGGCTTTGGCCAAATTTCACGCCGTAGTACCCTTACTGATTCCAAAAGACTTCTTGGCTTTGTGTAGAATTTACACAAAGCCACTAAGTTGCTGATTACAGATAACTTCTTGGCTTTGGCAGCGACTCCCAAATTTGTAATCTATTCATTCTAAATAACCTCTTGGCTTTGGCTAGTATCTTTTTTTCATCTCCCCCGTTTGGGCGCACGAAATCACCGTGTCGTGACGCCGTCGAGCAGCAGTGTTTCGGTTGCCGGAGTAGGGCTGGCAGATGGCGGGTTCCACCCCAGCATGGCGCTAACCCTCTGCGCCAGGGTTAGCGGATCGAAAGGCTTGAGGATCACGCCAGCAGCCTGTCCCGCCTGGACACCGCGGGCGACCTGTACAGTCGCAGTTAGCAGGATCACTGGAATGGCGGCAGTGAGTTCGCCTGCCCTCAGGCGCGCCAGGGCGGTGACACCATCGATGTCCGGCATCATGACATCGAGCAAAATGGCGTCTGGTAGTTCGTTGCGCGCGCGTTCCAACCCCTCGGCGGCGGAACCTGCCGTCAGGGTGTGCCAGCCTGGCGTCTGCTGGAGCGCTACCTCCACAATCTCTCGAATGTCATCCTCGTCGTCGATGATCAAAATGCGCTTGCCCATGGGTTCATCCCCCTTGTCTAGTGTCCTGTCCCGCGTGACGTCGGACACCCCCTCACCCCCGGCCCCTCTCCCCCCAAGGGGGCGAGGAGAGAGTAGGTTTGAAGATTCGGTTGGGCGAAATGAACTCCCCTCGCCCCCTTGGGGGGAGAGGGGCCGGGGGTGAGGGGGTGTCCGAAATTGAGCGGGACACCACACTAATTCACCCCTCACCGGGCAGGCTCACCACAAACGTGCTGCCGTTGCCCAAGTCGCTTTCCGCCCAGATCCGGCCGCCGTGGTGCCGGGCGATGCTTCGGCAG
Source organism: Terriglobia bacterium (assembly GCA_035578005.1). Classification (GTDB taxonomy): domain Bacteria; phylum Acidobacteriota; class Terriglobia; order UBA7540; family UBA7540; genus Gp13-AA77. Next base: position 25,069 of record DATJYK010000420.1, on the reverse strand, counting down.
ATCGATAAGCCCAGCCCGGTGCCGCCCCGGCGGCGTGACTCAGAAGCATCAACGGGCTGAAACCTGCCAAAGATGCTCTCCAACTTGTCCGCCGGAATACCCAGTCCGTGGTCGATCACCCGGAACAGAATGTTGCCGTTGTCCGGCCGGCATTCGAGCCGCACCACGGATCCCGGCGGCGAGAACTTAGTGGCGTTACTTAAGAGGTTGGTCAGGAGCTGGAGGATACTGTCGGCATTCGCCGAAAACGTCACGGGTTGCGCGTCAACTTCGAGTTGCACGCCTGCGCTGCCGGCCACGGGCCGCATCAACTCCGCGGCTTGAAGGGCCAGTTCATTTGCCATGCAGGGTTCACGCGCGAGCACCACACTCCCGGATTCCAGCCGCGCGCTATCGAGAATGTCATTCACCAGCCGCACCAGCCGGTCAGCGTTACTGACAGCGATCTCTACCATGCGGCCGGCAGGCCCGGGCTCGCGGGCCAGGTCCCCGCCCGCCAACAACCCGAGCGATCCGCGGATGGCGGTGAGGGGTGTGCGCAGCTCATGGCTGACGACGGAAACGAAGTCGTCTTTCATCTTCTCCATGGCCTGCCGCTCGCTCACGTCTCTCAGCACCAACACAGCGCCGGCGATCTCGCCGCGCTCGATGATCGGCGTGGTCGAGGTGTCGACGGGTATCAAGGAGCCCTCTTTGCGCCGGACCATCTGGTTTTCGCGGCGAAGAACTCCATGCCGCGGCGCGCCACAGACGGCACAGCCACTACCCGGCCCCGCGGCAGCGGCGGCCTCGAAAGAATCAAGTCCGAGGCTGTGCAGGTCCCGGCCAACGAATTCTTCCTGCGTATAACCCAGAATTCGGGCCGCGGCCGCGTTGGCAAAGGTGCATTTGCCGTCCAGGTCCACGCGCAGGATGCCATCGCCCGCCGAGTTCAGGATCAGCTCTGTGTTGCGCTGGAGATTGGCCAACGCCTCCTCGGCCATCTTCTGCTCCGCTATTTTCCGTTCCAGCTCTTTGTTCGCGGTCTCAAGCTCTGCCGTGCGCTCCGTCACCATGCGCTCCAGGCCCTCATTGAGGCGGCGAATTTCGCTTTCCTGCTCCTTGCGTTCGGTGATGTCGCGGTAATGAATCACCACCGCCTGAACGCTGGGGTCGGCCAGCAGGTTGCGGCCCACGCCTTCCGCCCAGCGCCAGGAGCCGTCGTGGTTGCGGCAGCGAAGCTGGAAGGGAATCGCTCGCGAGGGATCCCCAAGCACGTCCGCAAAAACGGTGGCGGCGTTGGATAGATCTTCGGGATGAACAAATTCGAACAGGTTACAGCCTTGGACGTCGTCCGGGGACCAGCCGAGAGCCGCACCCGTGGCCGGAGTTGATGGCAGAAACCGGCCATCAGGCCCCACCAGCGCGATGCCGTCGGAGCTGTTCTCGATCAGCGCGCGGAAGCGCTTTTCCCGCTGACGAACCTCGTTCTCAGCCCAGGCGCGGGCCCGGCGCATCTCTTGCTCTTGAAGCGCGCGATCGAGGGCCAGCGGAAGGCGAGAGAGATGGTCCTTGAGAACAACATCAGAAATTCCTTGCTTGATGCAATCGACAGCAGCTTCGTCGCCGAGAATTCCGCTAACCAGAATGAATGGAATATAGAACTTTCGTTTTCGGAGCAGCACCGCGGCGTCAAGACCCGTCCAGCCGGGAAGCTTGTAATCGGAAAGAACAGCGTCGTAAGAGGCCTTGTCCAGACACTCGTCGAGCTCGTCCGGAGTTTGGATCACTTCCACCTCCACCTCAAGCCCCGCGCGCTTGAGCTCGTGGAGGGCTAGTTCTACGTCTGTTACGTCGTCCTCGATCATCAACAGGCGCAAGCGGCGAGTAGGCGAGCTTGCGCTCCCATCCTGGTCTTTCATACCGGTCCCTCACGAATGCCGTGCCGCGGCGGCCCCTGGTTCACCACGAGCCAGTAAAAGCCGACCTGCCGGATGGTCTCGCGAAATTGTTCAAAGTCGACGGGCTTCTGAATGTAACTGTTGACACCCATCTTGTAACTCGCCACGATGTCCTGTTCCTGCTTCGAAGAGGTCATCACCACCACCGGCACCATCTGCGTAGCGGGGTTCTTTCGAATCTCGGTGAGCACTTCGATGCCGTCAACCTTGGGGAGCTTCAGATCCAGAAGGATCAGCTTCGGAGGCTCCAAGGGCGACCTGCCGCTGTAGCGTCCCCGGCAGAAAATGAAGTCGAGCGCCTCTTCGCCGTCCCGCGCCTCTTCGATGTGGTTCGCCAGATTTGCCTTCCGCAGCGCGTAAAGCGCCAATTGCCGGTCCGAGGGATTGTCTTCCACCAGCAGGATCTCGACCGCGCTATCGGCCATGTAGACCTCCTCGCATTCGTCTCACGATTTCGAGGCCCGAGCGGCCTCCGCACCTGCGCCGAGCGTGAAATAGAAGGCTGCTCCCTTACCCGGTTCGCTCTCTGCCCAGACGTGTCCGCCGTGCCGCTCCAGGACACGATGCACCACCGCCAGACCCACGCCCGTTCCTTCAAAATCCTCTTCCAGGTGGAGGCGTTGAAAGACGCCGAACAGTTTGTGGGCATAAGCCATGCTGAAACCCACCCCGTTGTCTCGAACGTAAAACACCCTGTTGCCGTCAGCCTGCCGGCAGCCCACTTCGATCACGGCCGGGTCGCGCGGACGCGTGTACTTCACCGCGTTCGAGAGCAAATTGCCGAGAGCCTGCTTCATCAAGACGCGATCACAACGGGCCGAAGCCAACTTGCCCACATGCCACTCAATCGCGCGTCCCGCCGCCTCGGGTTCCAGCTCCCGTACCACTTCGTTCACGAGCGCCCGAAGGTCAACTTGCTGCCAGGTCATCGCCCGCCGCCCGAGACGCGCCAACTCCAGAAGGTCATCGATCAGCTTGCCCATGTGGGCTGCTGCGTTTCCAATTCGAACCAGGTAGCCGTGGGCCTCCGGACTCAGTTCCTTGCCGTAGTCGTCGGCCAGAATCCGGGAAAACCCATTGATGTGCCGCAGCGGAGCCCGCAGGTCATGGGCTACCGAATAGGTGAATGCCTCCAATTCCTTGTTGGCTGCCTCGAGCTCCGCGGTGCGCAGCTTGACGCGGTTTTCAAGCTCCTGGTTCAAAGAGCGGATTTCCCCCTGCGCCTCCACCAGATCCGTCACGTTGATGGCCACCCCACCCAGGGTCCGCCGTCCCGAGACCTCGGGAAGGAGAAACTTGAACATCAGCAGGTGCCGTGTTCCGCGCGGCGAAGCAAACTTTTCCAAGGTCTCGCTCACACGTTGGTGCTCGATTACCATTTGATCCGAACGCCCAAAATGCCGCGCCGTTTCCTCGGGCAGCCAGTCAAAATTGGTCTTGCCCAAAATGCGCTCCCGCCTGACGCCAAAAGCAGTTTCGAAGGGTTTGTTGACGAAGAGATATCGTCCCTCCGCGTCCGTAATGAATGCCACGGCGGGGCTATTGTCCATGAACACCCGAAATCGCTCCTCACTCGCTCGCAGGGCTTCCTCCGCCTGCTTGCGCTCGGTGACGTCCTGCTTAACGGCAATGAAATGGGTTACCTCTGCCCGATCGTTCCGCACCGGCGTGATGGTCATCTCTTCGGTGTACAAGCTGCCGTCCTTACGGCGGTTGATAATCTCCCTGTGCCAGACCTTGCCGGCCAGAATTGTGGCCCAGAGTTCCTGGTAATAGTGGGGATCCTGCTTTCCGGACCGGAAGATCCGCGTGTTCAGGCCCACCACTTCGGCAGGGGTGTAGCCGGTAAGGGCGGTCAAGGCAGCGTTCACCCAGACAATCTGACCGTTCCGGTCGGTCATCACGATGCTGTTGGCGGCAGCTTCAAGGGCTGAGGTCCTCAAGCGAAGCAACTCTTCAGCCTCCTTGCGCTCGGTGATGTCAATGAGGGTTCCCTCGACGACAGGCTCACCCGCTTCCTCGTCGTATGTCAGGGTGGCGTTTCGCAGCGTCCAAACGGAACTGCCGTCGGCTCGACGCAGACGGCATTCGAAGCTTGTTAGTGAACCCTCCGCCTCGAGCCTGGCTACGTAGGTGTCTCGCTCCGCAGGTTCAAAGTACAACGGTGCGGCCGGCGCTTTCTGCATTTTGTCGGCGGAGTCAAAGCCAAACATTCTGGCGAAAGCGTCATTGCATTCGAGGATGCGTCCGTCCAGCGTGCTGCGGCACACCCCTGCCAGGTTTCGCTCGAACAGTAAACGGTAACGCTTCTCACTCTTGTGCAAGGCTACTTCAGCCCGTTTGCGCTCACCCAGTTCCCGCTCCAGCAGCCGGTTGGCCTGTGCAAGTTGCGCGGTACGCTCGGCTACGCGCGCTTCCAGCTCCTCGTTGGCTCTTCGCACGCTTTCTTCGGCTTGCTTGAGCGCTGTAATGTCGCGGCTGATACCCAGCAACCCGGTGACTTTGCCATTCGCGTCTCGAATCGGCACTTTGGTGGAACTCACCCACGTGTAGACTCCACCCGGGCGGCGGATGTGTTCGAGCCTGCCCACCAAAGGCTCGCCCGTCTGCATGATCCTCTGCTCGTCCGCCAATTTTTCCCGGGCGAATTCCTCCGGGAAAAAGTCAGAATCTGTCTTGCCCAGCGCGTCCTCGGGTTTGCTCAGACCTAAGGCCCTCGTGTGGGCCAAATTGTTTCGCGTAAAGCGGCTGGCCGTGTCCTTGAAGTAGATGTTATCCGGACTGTTGTCCATGAGTTTATGCAAGAGGTCACGCTCGCTGGCCAATTGTGCCTCTGCGCGCTTGCGCTCGGTGATAACCTCGACGAATAACATCAAGCCGCCGATCTCCCCGGCATGACTGTGCCAGGGAATGATTTCCCAGCGGATCCAATCCAGCGTGCCATCGGGCTGCTGGTACGTGTCTTCGTCACATTTCTCCACCGCTCCCTCTAGGCAGCGCTGATGACTGGCCCTCCAACGGTCAGGAATCTCGGGAAAGAGTTCGTAATGACTGCGGCCGATGATGTCCTGGCCGGTCAGATCGTAGTCTTGTAGGAATCTCCGGCTGACGGCGACGTACCGCATCTCACGGTCGAATACGGCGATCGCCGCCGGGGCGTGCTCCACGAAAAGCCGGAACCGTCCTTCGCTTTCTCGCAATGCCTTCTCCACCCTCTCGCGCTCGGCGAGCTCCGACTCCAACTGCCGGTTGGCTTTTGCGAGTTCCGCCGTACGTCCTGCCACGCGCTCCTCTAGTACCTCATTGGCTCGCGCGAGCTGCGCGGTGCGTTCGGCCACCCGGGCTTCCAGCTCGACATTGGCTCTCCGGACGCTCTCTTCTGCCTCCTTCAAGGCGGTAATGTCGCGACTAATGCCGATCAGCCCGGTCGCCTTACCGTTCACATCGCGAATCGGCACTTTCGTGGAGCTGACCCAGACAGAGAATCCGTCCGGGCGGCGCGCTCGTTCGATCTTGCCAACTAACGGCTTACCCGTCTGCAGGATCTTCTGCTCGTCCTCGAATTGTTCGCACGCGCATTCCTCGCTGAAGTAGTCGAAATCTGTTTTGCCCAGCGCCTCTTCGGGCCGTCGCAGACCGAGGACTCGCGCCTGAGCCAGATTGATTCGGGTAAACCGGCTAGCGGTATCCTTGAAGTAGATGCTGTCGGGACTGTTGTTCATGAGTTTGTGCAGGAGGTCCCGCTCGTTGGCTAGTTGCTCGGCAGCCTCCTTACGCTCTGTGATGTCGCGAATCGCGCTTGAAACCAGTACTCCTTCTTCGGTCCGCAATGGACTAAGGCTGATCTCCACCGGAAACTCGGTGCCATTCTTGCGCAAAGCGTCCAACTCAAAACTCGCCTCCACAGCTCGCGCCCCGGACTCGGAAAAAAGGCCCGATCTCCGTCCCGGATAGCCGCCCCGATGAAGCTCGGGAAAAAGCATCTCGATCTCACGCCCTAATAGTTCCTGTCGAGCGTAGCCAAACAGCTTATGCACGCGGGCGTTGACCAGGACGATCTTTCCCTCCCGGTTGACCACCACCATCGCATCCGGTGCTGCTTCGAGCAGTCCCCGGAACTTCGCCTCGGCCTGCCGGAGGGTCGCGTCAGCCCGGTCTCGCTCGCGCCTGGCGTGGTGGCTCTCGGCCCCTGCCAAGATCAGAAGAAATGTCGCCAGCAGCACCCCCAACACGAATGCCGCGGTGGCGGTTCGAACTCCGGACTCAACTAGACGTTCCCTGGCTTCAAACAGCCGATGTTCTTCCTCTTCCATTTGACCGGTCAGCCGGGAGATGGAACGCGAAAGCTCGTCGCTCGAACCTTGATCAAGAAGTTCATTGGCCGCCGCCAAACCGTGGAACTCTCGTGCGGCAACAAGTTGGTCCGAAAGGTCCAGACGGTTTTTCACAAGGCTTGCGAGCAGCCGCACGGTCTCCTGCTGACGCGGATCGTCGAGGGTGAGAACTCGTACTCGATCCAGGGGAGAATCAACCTTGGCGGCAGCCGACTGGTACGAAGCCAGATCAGTCGCGGTACCCGTCGTCACGTATGTACGCGCCCATGAGGTGGCATCCGAGAGCGCACTGCGTAAATCTTCGATCCCTGCCAGGACCGCGTTGGTATGCTCAACCCGGCGGTTATTTCGAAGCAGGCGGCGCGTGATCCCGTATTGAAGCGTTCCTACGAGGACGAGCAGTGCAAAGGCTACGCCAAACCAAATCTCAACTCGAAATGGAAGGTGCCGGGACATCGACTTCCTAAAGGTGTTTCGGGATCAGTTGCGATGCTATGCCGTGGTTATTGTTTTGTCAATAGCTATTTTCGACTTCGCTCGACCGGTGACGGAGTCAACGTAAGCCATCGTTGTAGCCTACTATGGGCTGGGGTCAGACGCTATCTTTCTCAAAACAAAGCACAAGAGGGGCACACTCGACCGCTTCGCGATGCACGTGGAAGCAACTGAAGCAGGTTTCAGTCGCCCCAATTTTGGGGCCGAATTACAAGTTTGGTAACCCACCGCGGGACGGTGGCTCTCCCGAGAGCTCGCCGGGACGTCCGGCCGGAGTTCCCCCTCTCGGGCGCCCTCGGCAAGGGTGCCATGCGGAACTTTGCACCATCGACCCGCATCATTAATCGTGACGACCGCCTGACAGGCGCGAGGGAAATGGGCGGACAAGAGCGAAGGCATTCTCATTAGCGATGGACATAGGGTGATGATCCGGAACATTCTGTTTCCCATCGACTTCTCGGCGGCCTGCGCGGCCATGGCCCCATTTGTGAAGAGGGCGGCGTCCATCACGTCCGCCAAAGTAACCCTCCTTCACGTGCTTGAGGCTGCCGGGTCCGGCTTTGAGCTCTACGTGCGGCCGCCGCGCGAGGTTGAGGAGGACCTCAAAATTGTTGCTCGAGAGAAACTCAATTCGTTTTTGGAGTCTGAGTTCACCGGCGTTGATACTCACCGATTGCTAGTCGCGGGAGACCCAGCGGCTGCAATCGCCCGCGTTGCGAGGGATGCCGGGTTCGACGTGATCGTCATGCCCACTCACGCGGGAGTGTTCCGGAGAATGTTGCTAGGCTCCACGACCGCCAAAGTGCTGAACGACGCAGACGCTCCGGTATTTACGACACAGCACGCCGAGACGATAGCGCCCAGGCATATCGAGCACCGGGAATGGGTTTGCGCGGTTGGCTTGCAGGAAGATTCCCCAAGGGTGGTTCGATACGCCACCCAAGCAGCCGAGACTTTCCGAACGAATTTGACGCTCGTTCACGCGATTGCGTCTGGCGAGCCAGGCTTGCCGGTGGAATTAGACCTTGAGCAGCGCGTGCAGTCCGCCGCAAGGCAGGCGGCACTCCAACGCATCGAGGAATTGCAGAGGGCCGTCGGATCGCATGCTCCCGTTCGAATTGCCGTCGGACCCATAAAAGACGCGCTGATTGAGGCGGCACGCCGGCTGGAGGCGGATGTGCTTGTGATTGGAAGGAGCCCGGAGCTTGGCGCCTGCGGTCGCTTACGTGACCTCACTTATGCTGTGGTTCGTGACGCACCCTGTCCGGTTCTGAGCGTTTGATCTTCGCGCGCGGTCGGTTGGCTCAGACGAAGCAAGTTCTTGAAGTCGGAGCCCGCAGCCACCCCGCGGTGCCCTGGGGTGCGCGAAGTCGGACGGGGAAAAACCAGGTTCCGGACGAAGCACCCCCCGGGGGCCAAGCTATGCGCGCTGACGAACCCAAACTTGTATCATATTGCTGCAGCGTATCTTAACTGCGATCAGGTGGCTTATTTTCGAAACGAGTCAAAAAAACGAACCCAAAACACTTAACCCATAGATTCGAGGATGGATAAGAGCTAAAAAGGGGCCAAATTGGCGTTCAAAAACGAACCTAAACGAACCTAACTTTCGGGGGAGAAAACGGGCAAAATCAGGAAACGAACCCAAGGAACCCAAGAAACGAACCCGAGCTTCGCCGGGTGGTTGGGCGTGGGCTCGTTGGCTTGACGTCGGAGGCTTCGCTGGGACAGAGCCTCGGAAAAAGCGTCAAGGCTTTGAAAACAAGTTGGTTAGCGCCGAAGAGTCGCAATGTTACTGATAAATTGACTACTTAGCCTCGTCTCTGTGGTCGTGGCGGCTTTGTCCGGCCGGTCTGCATGGCGGCCTGAAGCCGCCTCCTCGGACTGAGTCACTTCCGAGTGCCGAGTGGACCCTGGGAATCTCCATCCGCATCATTGAATCTCCGGCGCACTTTCAATGCACGCGAGCGAGTATGGCAGACAACGCCGAAGGACTTTCCAATTCGCCACCGGGTGATCGTATAGCCGCAAGCGCACCAGCCGGGTTGCCTGCTGAGCCGTGGAAGCCCACGTTCAATCCCTGGCTCATCGCTGTCGTGGTCGCCTTGGCGGCGTTCATGGAGGTGCTTGATACCAGCATCGCCAACGTCGCGCTGCCCTACATCGCGGGGAGCCTGGGGGCTACCAACGATCAGAGCACTTGGGTGCTCACTTCGTACTTGGTCTCGAACGCCATCGTACTACCCATCAGTGGATGGTTCGCTAACCGGTTCGGCCGCAAGCGCTTCTTCATGATCTGTCTCGTTGCGTTCACAATCAGCTCGCTGCTATGCGGGCTCGCGCCCAGCCTGGGGGCGATTCTTTTCTTCCGGGTGTTGCAAGGCGCGGGCGGAGGCGGACTGCAGCCGATGGCCCAGGCCATCCTGGCTGACACGTTTCCGCCAGAGAAGCGCGGCGTGGCATTCGCGCTTTACGGAGTCACCGCGGTGGTTGCGCCCACGATCGGCCCGACGCTGGGCGGTTGGATCACTGACAATTACACTTGGCGCTGGATTTTCTTCATCAATCTGCCGGTTGGCATTCTCGCGCTATTCCTGGTGTTTCGCCTCGTCGAAGATCCGCCCTGGGTGAAGCAAGCCGCAGGCGCGGGGGTGAAGATCGACTACATCGGCGTGGCCCTGCTCGCCCTTGGGGTGAGCGCCTTGCAAATTATGCTCGACAAGGGCCAGGAAGACGACTGGTTCGGATCGCAATTCATCCTGACCCTGGCCGTTCTTGCGACTGTAGGCTTGGTTTCCTTCGTCGTGTGGGAGTGGTTTTACAAGAAGCCCATCGTCGAAGTCCGTCTTTTCAAGAATTTGAATTTCCTGGCCTCTAACGGCATGATGTTTATCCTCGGGCTCATGTACTTTGCGAGCCTCGTCATGATGCCCCTTTTTCTCCAGACCCTTTTGGGCTACACGTCGGAGTCGGCGGGTTTGGTGCTCTCTGGCAGCGGCCTCGTGCTGTTATTTTCCATGCCCGTGGTGGGGGTCCTCGCGAGCAAGATCCAGGCGCGGTACCTGATCGCTTTCGGCTGGATGTGGCTCGCGCTCGGAATGTATTACTCCACCCGGGTACTCGACCTGCAGATCAGTTTTGGAAGTGCCGCCGTGCTGCGAATTTTCCAAGCAGGCGGACTGGGCTTTCTGTTTGTTCCCATCAATCTGGCCGCCTATGTAGGCATGCCGCTCGAAAAGAGCAACAGTATTTCGGGCCTGGTCAACTTTATGCGCAACATCGGCAGTAGCGTCGGAACCTCGATGGTGACGACCCTTCTGGCGCGCCGGGCGCAGGTGCGTCAGGTATACCTGGCGGCGCATACCAGCCCGGGTCACGCCACCTTTGCCCAGGCGGTTGCCGGTTTGACGGCTCGCCTGACAGCCGCGGGCGTGGAGGCCGAGCTTGCCGCTCAGAAGGCCTACGGCCTGGTCTATCAAGCCTTGATCGGCCAGGCGACGACGCTGGCTTACATTGATACCTTCGGGATTCTGGCGGCAGGAGCGGCCATCATGTTCGTGCTTTCCTTCTTTTTGAAGAAGAACGAGCTTGGCGGCGGTCGCGTGGTGATGGAGTAGGCGCGGCTTGTAGCGCGCGCGGTAAACTGGTAGAAAGCCGTGATGGCGGCCGATGCGGTTTTGGGGAGGCTCCTATGGTTCGAATTATTACCATTGACCGCGAGTACGGCGCCGGCGGTGCTGACATCGCCAAGAGAGTGGCGGACCGCCTGGGTTGGAAACTCTGGGACCGCTTGTTGACCGACGAAATCGCACGCTTGATGGACTGCGACTGCAAGTCCGTGGAGAAGTTCGAAGAGAAGCGCGATCCGCTGACCTATCGGCTCTTCAAGGCTTTCATGCGAGGGAGCCACGAAGGGGTGCAGAACGCTCAACGAATGAAGATGGTGGACGCCGATTGCATTCGGGAGGCCGCAGAACGCGTGGTGAAGCGCGCCGCGGAGGAGGGCGAATGCGTCATCGTGGGGCGCGGCTCCGCTTATTACCTGCAAAGCCGCCTCGACGCCTTTCACGTTTTCATCTACGCGCCCTTCGAAAACAAGATCCGCCGCCTGCGAGCGCGCGGGGAGGGCGAAACGGAAGCGGTCGAGCTTGCCGAAACTGTTGACCGCGACCGCGCGGACTTCATCAAGCGGTATTTCGGTGTGGAATGGCCCGACCGGCATCGCTTTCATCTCATGATTAACTCCACCGTCGGCGATGAGGCGGCGGTGGAGACCATCCTCAACGGGGTCGCCCTGGTCCAGAAGCAGCACGCGTAATCCGGATCCTCGTACAGCAGCAACGGAGGCGCAATGATTCGTGACTGTCGTGTTTCCACTGGATTGCTTAGTATCACACTGGTCCTCGTTCTGTGTGCCTCGCTTCCCTCCGCCGGCCAGGCCGGCCCTTCTGGCGCCACAACACAGAATCCATTCCTTGGAAGCGTGCCTACGGGGCAGGCGACGTCGACGCCGGTTCCGTTGTCGCTGAAGGACGCTTTTGACCGCGCTCTCAAATACAATCTGGGCGTGATTGAATCCGATGAGAGCACGCGCGCCGCTCGCGCCGCCCGTCTGCGCAGTTTGAACGCTCTAGCGCCTGATCTGAATGCCCGCATCACCAGCACGATACAGCAGATCAATCTCAGAACTTTCGGGTTCTTCCTCAATATCCCTGGCGTCAACATTAATCCCATTGTCGGCCCATTCGGGGTGGCCGACGCCCGCGCATATCTGTCCCAGGAAGTCTTCAACTGGTCGGACATCAAAAACCTGCAATCGTCGACGCAGTCGGAGAAGGCCGCGCAGTATACCTACAAGAACGATCGAGACCTGGTGGTGCTGACCACCGGCGACGCTTACCTCCTGGTGGTCTCCGATGCAGCCACGGTGGACTCGACTCGCGCCCAGGTGGAGACAGCGAAGACGCTTTATCAAAAAACATCGGACCAGCACAAGGCAGGCGTGGTGGCTGCCATCGACGAGCTTCGCTCGCAGGTGGAGTTGCAAACACAACAGCAGAGGCTGATCGCCGCCCAGAATCAACTCGACATCGACAAACTGACGCTGGCGCGCGTCATCGGGCTTCCCAACGGCCAGGAATTTCAGGTGACCGATGCGGTGCCTTACGCTCCGCTTGCCGAAATGACCGTGGACCAGGCGTTGCAGCAGGCCTACAGCATGCGCGCTGATTATCTCAGCGCCCAGAGCCAGGTGCAGGCGGCCCAACTTGCTTTGCAGGCCGCGCGGGCTGAGAACTATCCTTCCGTATCGGTGAATACGGATTTCGGCGACATCGGCAGTCCGAACTTTGCCACTTCCCATGAGACGTTCAGCTTTCAGGCAGTCCTGAATATCCCGGTGTTTCAAGGCACCCGAGTGCGTGCGGACAAGCTCCAGTCAGACTCGGCCCTCAAACAGCGCAGCGCGGAACTCGAAGACCTGCGGGGCAAGATCGACTCTGAGGTCCGCACGGCCTTTTTGAATCTGAAGTCTTCGTCAGACCTGGTCGGTGTGGCTAAGAGTAACGTTGATCTCGCCAACCAGACCTTGACGCAAGCTCAAGACAGATTTAGCTCGGGCGTGGCTGACAATCTCGAGGTGGTCCAAGCGCAAGAATCCGTTGCCTCAGCGCAGCAGTCCTATATCTCAAGTGTGTACTCTTACAACCTGGCGAAAATCTCGCTGGCCCAAGCAATCGGCGTTGCCGAGAAATCGGCGCTGAACTTTTTAGGAGAAAAGTGAACATGGCCACCACAGCAACGGAGACCACGGAACGCGGCGCATTGCGAGGAACCAGCCCCGCCGGGGTCGGCCCGGGACAATTGCCGGGGCGGCGAAGAAAGTCACGAAGGTTGATCGTCTTTCTAGTGATCCTGGCCGTCCTGGTCGCCGTTTCAATCCCGCTGTATCGGTACATCATGTCTTATGAGTCCACCGACGACGCGCAGATTGATGGCTATATCTATCCCGTAAGTGCGCGCGTGGCTGGCTATGTGGTTCAGGTCACGGTGGACGATAATCAGTTCGTCCAGAAAGGCACGGTGCTTGCGAGGCTCGATCCCAAAGACTACGAAGTGGCGGTGGCCAACGCCAAGGCCACCTTGGCCAACGATCAGGCGAGCTCTGAGGCGGCGCGCACCAATGTGCCGCTGACTTCCGTGAATACTTCCAGCCAACTGTCGACGGCCCAGGCTGATGTTGAAAACGCTCAAGCCGGACTGGCTTCAGCCCAGCGCCAGTTTGAGGCGGCGCAGGCTTCACTTCGGCAGGCCGAAGCAAATGACCTTAAGGCCCAGGATGACGTCAATCGTTACCAGCCGTTGGCCGCGAAGGATGAAATACCCCAGCAACAATACACCCAGGCGGTTGACAGCCAGAAAGCCACGGCGGCCGCGGTGGAGGCAGCCAGGGCTTCGGCGGCCGCTGCTGAACAGGGGGTGACGCAAGCCCGCGCAAGAATTGCGCAAGCTCAGGCGGGGCTCCACTTTGCCGAGACCAGGCCTCAGCAGATTTCCTTACAGCAATCCCGCGCTCAGGCTGCTGACGCAGCCACGGCACAGGCGGAGGCCGCGCTGCAGCAAGCCCAACTCAATTTGCAGTACACCACCATCGTAGCGCCCGTCAGCGGAATCGTGGGGCAAAGGTCGGTGCAGCCCGGCCAGAACGTCTCCCCAGGGCAGCAACTGATGACCGTCGTGCCGCTTGACAGCGAGAACATCTGGGTGACCGCCAATTTCAAAGAGACGCAGTTGAAGTACATGCGGCCCGGGCAACCCGTGAAGATTTCCGTCGATACTTACGGCCGCACTTATAACGGGCGCGTTCTGAACATTGCCGGCGCCAGCGGAGCGCTCTACAGCCTGTTACCGCCCGAGAACGCCACCGGAAATTACGTAAAGGTGGTCCAGCGAATCCCGGTGAAAATCGTTTTCGACAATGGACAAGACCCGCAGCACTTGCTGCGGCCCGGAATGTCGGTGGAGCCGAAGGTGAAAGTACGATAGGAAAATTTGCTGACTCGCCGTGAAAGAGACGAGCCGAGGGTCCAGGCCCGTAGGGGTAGGGCAAGCTCCACCCCTACAAACCCTCGACCCTGCCGCGCAGCACAGTGACAGAGGCTTTGAGCAATGTAAACGTGGCCTCCGGCCCTCCCGGCATTGCGCTCCCGGCCGGTGGGCCGTCCGGGTCGGCGTAGCTATTGGCGCCACTGGCATGCCACACATATTGCTCGCTGCCAAAAGTCACCAGGGAGACCGGTCCTGAAAACGACGACTTGCGCCCGCTCGCAGAATCCTCAAACACCACCCGAATTGTATGCGGGTTGGCCTGATCGCGGTTGACGAGCATCAGGGACCAGTTTCCATCGGGCCGGTGCAAGGCATAGGAGGTGACCAGAGCGTTGCCGTCGCCGTCCTTGATGTCGGTCGAAGAGGGGAACATCTGATGGATCCCCGAACGATGCTGGACCCATTCGAAGTTAATCATGTGGGCCGCAAAGTAGTATGAGGTGTAACCCCTGATGTTGAAGTCGGCATCGGCTACGAAATTAGACCAACTCGCGGGACCTAGACAGGAAGACTCGACAGTCTGAGGCTGGATCGGCGAATGGTAATAGGCTGCGCCTCCGCCCTCAAAGAACGCGCCGATGCTGTCGGCCAGCCACAGCGCGGCGAAGATCTGGCTCATCGGGCCGGTGAGTCCGGCGGAAAGGCTGCTCTCCGTCACCATCAACGGCACGTTCTTCGGTACTCCATCCTGTCTCCAGACCTCGAGGATGTGCTTCATCAGTTGCGGTTCCTGGTAGAGAGTCTTCCAGGTGATATCGCAACGTTCGAACGGGTAGTGCTCGAAAGAGACGAAGGCAAGATCGCCGAGCCGGCCGTGAGCCTTAAGATAATCAACGAACCGGCCCATCCACGACGTGCGGCCTTGCGCGTCAGGCCACACGGTGATGTCTTTGTTCACGCCTTCGAAGATCGGCCCACCCAGTTTGAGTTTGGGGTCCACCTTGTGAATGGCCGTTGCCCACTGGAGGTACAGCGCACCGTAGTCTTCCGGCAGAGCGTGCTTGCCGTCGGGCTCTTCACCCATCTCAACATGTGCGATGGGATAGCCGCGCTTCTCGACGTAGGCGATTTCGGCGGCGGCATCGTCGGGCGTGCCATAGAGCAGCGTTACAGGAATCATGGCCGGCAGGTAGTTGGTGAGCCCGCTGGTGAAGAAAAGGTCAAAGCCGGAGTGTTGGTAGCGTCCGGCGGGCGCAACGCCAACAGCCGAGTGCCACGGGTCAATAGAAGAAGAGCAATATGTCGGCGCATTGCGGCCCGTGGCATCCTTTGCGACGTTCACGAAGGCGCCGTTCGCGTCCACGCTGCCTGCCTCGATAAACTGGATCGCGTACCCCACGCAGTTACGAACGTCGCCGGGCCCATGCAGGTCACAGGTGTTTGAGGATTCGGTCATCCACACGCGCACGAATCGCGTGGAAACGGGTGCGGCAGCGAGTTGCAGAATTACTGTGCCGCCTTTTCCGCCCCGGACCGTACTTGAGGCAGAGGCTTTCCATTCGCCTCGCGGACCTTCATCGAAATCAAGCGCGTCATTGCCCGTCCAATACTCCACCTTATACGTCTTGGCATAAGGACTGGCCCAGGCGATGCGAACGGCGCTCACTTGCTTCTCGGACTTCAGGTCCATCACTACCCACTGCGGATGCAGCGCGTCGCTCTCACCGGTGAAGTGGCTTGTCAAGTATGGGTTGCTCTTCCAATAGCTAAGCTCAGGGCCTTGCAGCGGCCGGTCGCCGCTGGTGGAAAAACCCCGGTGCGGCAGAGCATAAGCTAGGATGTAGCGTATCGGCTCGCGCAGCTCAGTGCTGCCGGTAAAATATCCGCTCTTATGGACCGGGTCGCTCCAGTTCCCGTTCTCGGTCCAGTGCCAGGCGGCCATGCGGAGCTCGGTGTTGTTGCGATAAGTGATGGGCCCCCAACCTGCCGAGAGGGATTCTTGAATAATGTGCGGGGTATAGATCTTGTCGATTTCGGTGCGCGAAAGGACGTCGATCGAACTGCCGAGAGCGCGGTCAGGATCGAAGGAGTTGATGGCGTGACCCGGCGTGGCATCCACACGGACTGTGTCGACCGACCCGTTTACCTGTGCGATGGCGACCTGCGACGGGACGAACCATACGACGGTAGCCGAGAACAGCACTGCGACCGCAACGCGCGAAGAGAGTGCGCGAAGCGCTTTGGAGTGCGGCAGCTTGCTGCCGCTTTCGTCCCGCGAGCTTGCTCGCGGCCGCCTGAGCCCCGCGCCTCTCCGGGCCAGCAAGCTGGCGCGTCTGAAGGCGGCAGCAAGCTGCCGCACTCCAAAGCGCCTGCGGCTCAGCCGACGCCATGCCCAACTAAAGTTAGAGATCTTCACCTGTACATCATCTCTCACACTGAGTGTTCACGAAAAAATCGAACCAATTGCTCTGCCACGATTTTGTCTTCGCCCGGCTGCAGCATGAAAGCTGCCATCGTCAGACCACCCCGGCCTTCGCCTCCGCCGATCGCGATGGAAGGTTCCGCATTTCTCAGCAGCTCCGAGGCTTGCCTCGGCGTCAGAGAAATGCGGGCGGGGTCCCACGTGATCCGCAGATGAGGGACGTGGTTGGCAATGTCCGGTACGAAGGACGACGTTGTTACGCCGGGCACGCGCGAAATCTGTTGCGCGATTCCGTCCAGGCAGTCCTGCCATTGCTTCGCCAGCGCGTCGTGATCTTCGCTGAGATAGACCTCAAGGGCTTTGACCATTCCCACGATTTCCTCTTTGCCCACCTTCTGTCCTCTGCCCAGCGTATCCTCGTAAGGGCTGTTGTTGAGAAGCGCGTAAGCCACCAGATCCTTCCGCCCGATCAACAATCCCGCGCACTGGGGCCCGCGAATAGCCTTGCCCCCGCTGAAGGTGATGAGGTCGTAGCCCATGTTGGCGTAGTCCCACAGGTGAGAGACCGGAGGCGTGTCCGCCGCGGCGTCATTCATACAGGGTACGTTGTACTGCTTCCCGAGTTGCACCCATTCATCCACCTTGATCTGTCCCGCGGCGTTGGCGAAGTTCGAAAAGTGCATCATCGCCGTGCGCTCGCTGACAGCCCGACGCAACTGCTCCCGCGTCTCGATCTCCACCAGTTTCGCGCCTGTAGCCCGCAGTTGGTGATCGAACGGGTTGCGATGCGACTTCTGAATGACCACCTCAGACTTCATGCCCGTCAGGTCCGGCAGTTGCCGAATCAAGGCCTCGTTGTCGCCTGTGAGAATACCGGCCAGGCCTGATTGCATCGCTCCTGCGGCGCCGGACGTCACCAGGGCCGTGTAGCCCTCCGGCAGCTTGAGCATCTGGGCGATTCGGTTTCCGGCGGCAACTTCCAACTCCGGAATGCTCACAAAATGGCGGCCGGCCTGAGCCATCACAGCGTCGATTTCGGGATGAGGCAGGGAACCGCCCAACATGGTCATGGTGCCTTGGCAATTGATGACGGCCTTCACGCCCAATTCTTCATAAGGATTGCCCGTTTGACCGAAGCCTGAGACGTTGGCGGTGGTTCCGCTGGCGCCAGCATGATTCCGGCTGAACAGCCTGCGCGGAGTCACCGCCGAGCCGGCAATCGCTCCCCAGGCGCCGAGGAATGTCCGGCGATTCCATTTCGAGTTACTGCCCATGATCTTCGCTCCTTTTGGCCGTCAGACGCGGCTGCGAAGGGTGAAAGGCCGGTTAGTGGCCGATGGCCGCAACAGCAGAAAAGGCACTGTTTTCCCTAGCG
Organism: Terriglobia bacterium; assembly: GCA_035578005.1. GTDB lineage: Bacteria > Acidobacteriota > Terriglobia > UBA7540 > UBA7540 > Gp13-AA77. The sequence goes on along the minus strand of DATJYK010000420.1, from coordinate 7,456 downwards.
ATTCACTTTATGCCCACCACCATCGAGTCCGGCCCCGCCAGGTGTTCGACGCGAGTTTCGCGGAAACCGGCCTCCTTCATCCAGCCCATACACTCCGCGCCCGTGTAATCGAAGCCGCCCGGAGTCTCAATGAGCATATTCAGACTCATCATCAGACCAAAGGCGTTCTGTGACCGGTCGTCATCGATTACGGTATCGTAAGCGACCACGGCGCCGCCCGCAGGGACGGCTTCGTAGGCCTTGCGGAGCAGCATCTCTTTTTCCTCCAGGTTCCAGTCGTGCAGGATATGGCCCATGGTAATGACGTCGGCTTTCGGCAGCGGGTCTGCGAAAAAGTTCCCCGCCTGAAATGACAACCGTCCGCTGAGCCCGTGTTGCTCCGCGTAATCCTCGAAGATCGGCCCAACCTCGGCCAGATCGAACCCAATTCCGCCCAGGTGTGGGTTGGCGAGCGCCACTTGCACCGCCAGATCGCCCTGCGCCGTGCCCACGTCAGCAAAGGTGCGGTACTGGCTCCAGGGAACCTTGCGCGCGATGGCAAGGTTGGCGCCGCGGCTGAAGCCGCTCATGGCTCCCAGGAATACCTTGAGCCTGGCCGGATCGGCGTAGAGCGCTTCGAACGGCGAGGCGGTTTCAACCCCGTCCTTGGCCTCGTTCTGCTGCTTGCCCGTCCGCAGCGCCTCCGTGAGATGGGTCCAATGCCCGTACAGACGCTGGTTGGCCATTTCCAGAAGGCCGCCGATGTAGCTGGGCTTGTGCTTGTCCAGGTAAAGATCGGCCGCTGGCGTATTGGCGTATTTCCCGTCCACCCTCTGAAGGAATCCGAGCGCCGCCAGGGCGTCGAGAAAATCGTGTGCCGATCTCGGATGCAGGCCCAGGCGCCCGCGCAGCGTCTCTAGGTCCTCCGGTTTTTTGGCCAGTTCGCTGAAGACCTCCATCTCCACCGCGCTCAACAACGTCTTTGAAGCCCAAAAGCCGAGGGCGACTTTCAAGATGTGCTCCGGGCTCGGAACGTTCGTACTCATGCGATCTCCCCTCCTTTGCCACGCTAGTGTAACGCAAATCGAGCGGCGCGGTCGGTGCCGCAAATGATTGTTCGTCTCAAGCCGCGTCCGGCGCGGGTGGAGGAATCGTAGGGCCGACCCTCGGGTCGGCCTTGGCCGGGGCAAGCCCGGTCCTACGGGAGGATGTCAAGGGAAGATGCTGATGGCGACGGAGTAAGTGCGCCGTGAATGGAGTACCGTGCCTAAACCAACTCGCCCCGGAGTACGATTACTGCCTTGCCGCCTAGCCGCACGCGATCCCCTTCGAGCCGCACCCGCACCACCCCGCCGCGCGCTGAAGCCTGGTAACCGGTCATCTCTTGGCGGCCAAGCTTCGCCGCCCAGAAGGGAGCGAGCACGCAGTGGGCTGATCCCGTCACCGGATCTTCATCGATACCGAAGTTGGGTGCGAAATAACGCGAGACGAAGTCGTACTCGGGCGAATCAGACCGGCTGGTGACGATCACGCCGCGGCCCTCCACCTGGCGCAGCGTCGCGAAATTTGGCTGCAAGCCCTGCAGGACGGCCCGGGACCCTACTTCCACCAGGTAATCGAAGCGGCTCTTTCCAGTGTATGAGGGTGTTACACCGAGAGCGCCCGCCAATTCCGCAGGAGGCGCTGCCGCCGTTTCCGGAAGCGACGGGAAATCCAGCTCCACCCAGCCGCCGCGCCGTTCTGCCGTCAAGACACCGCTTCGGGTGTGGAAATGAGCCGGCGCATCGGCGCTGAGCCGGCCGGTTTCCCACAGCGCGTGGGCGCTGGCCACGGTAGCGTGGCCGCACAAGTCTACTTCCACCGCCGGCGTGAACCAGCGAAGATCGATTTCGCTCGGCCACTTCTGCCCATTGTGTCCGTTCGTGCGCGGCACCAGGAAAGCGGTCTCCGAGAGATTCATCTCGCGCGCTACGTTCTGCATCCACGCGGGGTCCCGCGCTTCCCCGAGGAAGCAGACGGCCGCCGGGTTGCCGCGAAATGGGGCATTTGTGAACGCGTCAACCTGGACAATCTCGATTCCCATGCGTCTCTTCTCCAGCGCTCGTAGGCAGCCTTTGCGCGCTCCTTATTTGACGCGCGGGCATACGGTCGGATGCTTTCTAGTGTCCTGTCAATTGTTGTCAATGCAACCCCCTCACCCCGGCCCCTCGCCCCCCTTGGGGGAGAGGGGCCGGGGGTGAGGGGGTTGTCAAAAACTAGACGGGACACGACACTAGAGATCGGCTTCCATGTACAAACTCCCTTCGATTGGGTTTTCGCGGTAAGGGCCAATCTCGCGAAAGCCGAGCGACCGGTACAAGGCAATGGCTTCGCTCATGAAGGGAAGCGTATCCAGCCTCATCCGTTGATAGCCAATTTTGCGGCCCTCCGCCATAATTTCATTCGCGAGCCGGCGTCCCAAGCCGGTGCCACGGAACTCCCGCCGCACGTAGAGCCGTTTCATCTCACAAACGCCGGGCGATAGAGGCCGCAATGCAACGCAACCTGCCGTCTGGTCCCCGTCCATCGCCAAAAGCAGCCGGCCATCGGGCGGGGCGTAGTCACCGGGAAGGCTCGCCAGCTCTCGCTCGACAGAGATCGACGCCCAGGCTGTCGGCATACTCTCGGAACAGCCGTCTTGCCTCATTAATCTGATCCGCAGATTCTGCCTGCTTGAAAGCTAACATCGGCTGGGAGTTTTCGGCTTCAGGCCATGGCGACGTCGTTGGATTTATGGTCCTTCTACCAACGCAGTCATTCCCGCGAAGGCGGGAATCCAAGAGTTCTCAAACAAACTCCTCGGGAGACGTCGGCGCGAAGCGCCTTCCATTACTCGAACTGTTTCCGGAAATCCGCGAATTGCTGCTTCAACTCCTCAACCTCGGCCCGGACGCCGGCCAGTTCACTCTCCAGATGGGCGATGCGCTCGGCGTCTGCCGGGCTGCCCACAGCAGCAGCTTGCGCGGCAGTCGGCTCCCAGGACTCCACATCGCCCGCCAGCAGATGCACGTACCTTGATTCCTTGGTGCCGGGCTGCCGGGGAAACATTTTCACCAAGGGCGGATCGCGCCCTATCAAGTGCTGCAAGGTGGACTGTACTTCGTCCAGCTCGCCGAAGCGATACATGCGCTCAGTGCGGCCGCGTAACTCACCCGGCGTCTGGGGCCCTCGCAGCAGCAGCACGCAAAGGACGGCCGTTTCTCGCCGGCCAAAGTTGAACACCTCCGGCAGCCGGTGCTCGTACTTGGTCACGCGGCTTTCGGCGGTGCTCCGGGCGCCGGCCAATCCCTTGGCGTTGAGGCTGTCCAGGGCATCCCGCACCTCGTCCTCGCTCAAGTTCGTTACGGGATCACGATTTGACTTCTGGTTGCACGCATTGATGAGGGCATTCAGCGAAAGCGGATAATAGTCCGGCGTGGTAATTTCCTTTTCCACCAGCGAGCCTAGCACTCGCGTTTCGACCTCCGTCAGCACGATATCCACGGTACCAGGTTACCTCGCGCTCCAGGCGCCTCGGCTCCAGCGGCTCAGGCAGCCTCAACCAGAAATTATAAGCCGCCTGGCCGTGATCTAAAGCCGATGAACCGAACAAGCAGATTCGAAAACGGATCGCCGGGCAGCGAGGTGTGATTCGGAAACACAAGGACAAGATCGCCGAAGTCGTAGGGGCGGCTCTCGTGGCCGCCCTACGTCCGAAATCAGGAGAGCACCTCATATTGTTCGACGAGGCGCCGGATGGCTCGGTGCAGCTCGGCATTGGCAATATGGCGGCAGTTCCAGGTTAGCAGGTACTCGCAACCATAGACGGTCGCCACAGCGACATGGGCAGCATCGCCGGCAGCTTTCCGTGGAATCGGCCCTTGGTTAATGAGGTTCTCCGCCAGTTTCATGACCTCGTCGCTGGCCCCCAGTATCGGGACATCTGCGAAGGCCTCCAAAGCCAAGATGTTCAGTGGACCGGGGATCCAAGGCCATTCGAGGCTTATGACGCTGCCATCTGCTTACCACAAGCCGCATCCTTGAGACGCTCCCATCGTTTCGCCTTGGGCCAGAAACTCTCGAAACTCCCGCAATGCAGCCCATCCTCCCAATCCAAAACTGCTTTCATTGAGAAATGCCACCCAATCCTTGTCTGCCTGGTTGGGGTCTGCGGTAATCAAAGATCGGCTTTTTGTTTCAAGCAGGGTCAGCGTCGATACCGAAATGCGCGTACCCGCCCCATCGGCTTGCCCCGCGATAACCCGGAAACAGTCGATTGCTTGGGGCCACTGAATGCTTAGAGCGATGAATTTCGTGAGCGCTTCGTCCGAGGGCAACGCAACCCGATTCCCTTGCCGAAGTGCGAAGTCCAGGCGGAGATTGTGACGCAACGTACTGCTGAATCGGAATACGTTCACGTAGCGTTTGATCTGGCGGGGATTGCTCTTAAAGAGCGGAACCGCTGACTGTATGAACCCGGCGATGGCCGGGTCGCGCTCTGTAAACTTTTCGGCGTACTTTCGTTTGCTTGCTTCGGCGATCGCCGCCTTGTCCAGGGCGGGCGCTTGCTGGAGCAGTTCGTCAGTACGGTGGACAACCTCCGCTACGCTTTGGGAGCCTTCGAGCTTCTGGGCGAACTCCTGGACCTTGGCTTCAACGGGCAGAGGAAGCGCGGCGGGTACTCCCTCGTTAGCGCCGGCCAGGGCGGCGGCTCCGGTGAGCGACTCCGTGTAGCCCTGAACGCCTGCATCTGTAGGTGGGGGAATGATGATGGGAAGCTGGATGATCTTCTCCATAAAACGCCAGCCGAGCGGCACCGTGGACTCAACCAGCGAAAGCTCTTTGGCCTTGTCGATCACGTCCTTGTTGGCCACCTCAAGGGCCGCCGCCACCATTCCTGGCTCCATCGCCATCACGAAAACACAGTTGGGGTAGTCCCCGCAGAGCGAAAGGTTGATGGCCTCAACAACTTCGGCCACTTTGTGCGGCATACAGCGGTCGAGGTCGTCCACGAAGATTACCAGGGGCGCCTGCGGGGTGGCGACCAGGTCGAGTACATCTCGGATGTCGGACTCCACGAGGTACAGGAAACCCAGTTTGCCCTCGTAATTCGGCTCGCGCACCAGGTCGCGGAACGTCCCCGCAGCCTTGTCGCCCAACTTCTCTCTCCCCTTCCACGCTCCCGCTGCCACGCTGGACAGGGCGCCGGCCACAGCAGTCCACTTCGCAAAACCCACAAACCATAAGTGAATCAACAAAGCTGCCAAGCCTGTGATCGCGAAGCCCGCCAGCACGAGCGGAGCGAGGTATTTCAAGATCGCCTGGTAGGCCTCCTCGCGGATCTTATTGGTGTCCACACGCCGCGCGTGCAGCTTGAGCCAGAAGAGCTCACGGTTGCTCGGCGTCATGCGCGCCGTCACCTGGCTGATGATGCAGTGCGCCAGGCCCGCCCAGATCTGCTCGCTCGTTTGATACTTCCAGGCGTTAAACCAAACCGTCACCCGCGGCGGAATGCCGTACCGCTTGCCTGCTTCGCTGGGCTTTGGCTCCAGTGCTTTTGCAGCAACGGCCTTCTTGAGCTCGTCCATGTTGCCCAGGTTCCTCAATAGGCCTCGCAGCGTCAATACAGGCTCTTCCTGGCGATTGAGCTGCGCGGCCTTGTTTTCTTCCGTCACCTGCGCATCCCCGTCTAGAAGGTGTTGCACCATTTTCATTAGGGACGTCTTCCCCGCTCCCCAAGGCGCCTTGATTCCGATCGTCAATGGAGGCGTAGTTTCCACGTGCGTAATCAGGCTCGCGATCGTGCGGGCGTAAGCCTCGTAGCCCAGTGCATCCCTGTCGCTCCAGCGGTCCGACACAATCTTGGGTGTGGGAGCAGCGGTCGGCGGAGAGGGCGCTGGAGGCTTGTGTCCGGCGGCTACCGAAGGAGCGTCCGGCGGCTGCTTTGTTTCTTGCTGCGGCAACCGGGACCTGAGGTCTGCTGCCTGTCGGCGAGCTTCCTCTGCCTCCTTGGTGTTGCCCGATGCCTGCTCGACCGCGGCCAGATGCTCCAGTGCCACGACGAGGTCTGGGGTCAGCAGGGATTGCACGGCCTGATTCAGCTCATCGGTAGAAATAAGCTCTCTGCCGATCGACACCGCCATTTGGTACATCTCTTTCGCTTTGTCGAGTTGGCCTAGGTTCTCATAAACACCGCCTAGTTGGAGCAGCACCGGCTGTTGGGTGGCCCGGTCCCCCAGTTCTCGGCTGAGCTTAAGAGCTTCCTCGAAGAGCTTTAGAGCCTCTTCGGAACGGTTGGACCCCACCATGAGGTCCGCGAGGCGAATCTCGACCGTGATCACATCGCGCAGGTTGCCGCTCTGCCGTGCTTCACCCAGAGCCTGGTTCATGAAGCTCTCCGCGGTGGAAGGGTCACCTACAGCAACGCTCTCTTTGGCCCGCTCCATCAGATACTGAATGTTGGAAAGACTCAGGTAAGGCCAGAGAGCACTTGCCTCGAGGCTCGTGAAGTCAGAATCCTTCAGCGCATTTAGGCCGTAGCGTGTCCCCTGGCGCGCACACTCAGACATGCTGTGTTCGCCGTCGGACTGCGTGTAAGCCCACTCCAGCGTTCCGGAGAGCACTTCCTGCATCACTGCTTTCATCTCGGCCGGCTGGGCGGTCGCTGGATGGGGGAGGCGCTGGATCAGGCGGCGAGACTTATCCGAATAGAGATCGTTCTTGCCCTCGAGGAGATGGATATTGTCTTGGTACCAGGTCCGAATGCTGCCGTAAGCATCTCGGAGAACGGCGGCCCTATAAGCGTTCAGGGCCTCCACCAGCTGGGGCTGGTCATCCCCGGTTTGCCGAGGGATACGGTCTACTACCGCCAACAGAGTTTTGAAAGCAGCGTCAAAATCATATTCATCGTTTTCCTCGAAAGGAATCGATTGCACCGCCCGCAGGTACGTCGGTAGCGTGTTCAGGTTCACTCCGGGTGTCAGTAGGGGCACAACCAAACGCCTCATGGTGATCGCTTCTTCAAGCGCAATCACGCAGATGGGCTCCGCAAGTGATGCCGGGCTGACAACAAACAAAAAGATCTCTGCCGCCGACAGCGCCTCGCGCATCGCAGCCTGCGGGCCTCGATCGGAAGCCACAACCTGCTGCCAGTCGGTCCACAATTCCCTGTCCTGTTTCCTTAGGGCTTGGCAAAGCTTGTCGAAGAAAGGGCGGTCCTCAACGGCATAACAAACGAGGACTTCGGGTGTGGCGTCGTCAGGTTTGTCTGCCACGGTACCAGGGCTTCGGGTTCGGAGAACAGTTCGGGCAGAAGCATGTTAGGGAGTGCGCATAAATAACTTGAACAGACCGTGCGCAAGGCGCATACTTCCTGTGTGGACGGGAAGCGGCTCCGAGCCATCCAAGAGAAGTATCGGACGATGTGTCACATCCTCGACGAGCGCGGACGTCGAGTGTG
>DATJYK010000419.1:0-6382 GCA_035578005.1 Terriglobia bacterium | reverse complement strand
CAAGGATCAGTTCGAGGCGAGTCTATCGTGCTCATGGGCTATGCCACGGGCCTCGACGCGGTCTTGGCGCGCGTGGATGATTCCGTGCTTCAGAACATCGTCACTGAGAGTCAGGGAGACGCTCGACAAATTCTCGACCGCTTGGCAGAGAAGAACCTGATCCGCCCCCTGATCACTCAGGGACATCTGGGCGACGTGCTTCCCGACCAGATCGTCTATGACGCCCAGACCGCCGCCGGTGGATCGGGGGGCCCGGTGTTCAATCCCGAAGGCAAAGTCATCGGTGTGAACCACGCGGTCATCGAGGGCTTCGGGGGATCGAATTTCGGCGTTCCCGCGCGGTTCGCCGTGCCCTTGCTGGCACGCCAGCCGTAGGAATGCGCTGTGGAAATGCGAGCCTTTCAGCCATTGATGACGGGGGCGCACGCGACGATGAGGAACCTCAGGCCAACCAGGCTGGCGGACAGGTTGCCGGCGCTGCTCGTCTATGACGTGGAGCAACCCCTCCGGGCCGTGGAGCAGACATTGCTTGAGCAGCGGATGAGCACACTGCGGGTTCGCACTTGCTCCGAGGCCATGGCCGTGCTTCGAGATTCACACCCGCCGGCGCTAGTGTTGACTGATACCTCTCTGCCCGATGGCGGTTGGGCGGACGTGCTCAGGGTTGCCGGCTCTTATCCACCGTGCCCTCCGGTAATCGTGGTATCCCGCCTCGTCGACATCAGACTCTATCTCGATGTCATGGAAAGCGGAGCCTACGACGTCGTGGTGCCGCCGCTGGCCGCGGCTGACTTGGCTTACATTGTCCGCGGTGCACTCCTGAAGAGGTCGCTTGTCAGCCCTGGCAAGCTACAAAAAGACTTGGCGCCATCATCCTTGAGACGATCGGCCGCCCGCGCTGGGGCGAATCGATGACCACGCGGATTCATAGCCGGGCTTTTTCGGAGCGTCGTGTCCGAAGTCGCTGCGCAAGCCCGCGGGTGCCACTTAACCGCTCTGTAGGAACACGGGTATCACTGAGTCGAAGCAGCATGACAAAATTACTATTAAATTAACGACTGAAAGAGGCGAAATTACCAACCGTTAGATCTATGAAAACAAAGGACCGGCTCTCGAGAAGCCATCATGTCTATGAAAATAAATAGGTTATTTTTCTGAAGCCATCAGGTTGTTGATAAATAAGGCTGTTAGCGTCTATGGTGAGCTGACTTTCTTGCCACAGATGATATGACGTCAACCTCCTGGAAAGTTTGAGGCGTATGTCCGTTTCAGTGCGTCGCAATTCTCAGGGCAGATTCAATCGGACTTTTATGCAGACCGTCATGAGCGAGACCGCACCGAGTTCCGTGATTCTTCGGGCCAGCGCTCGGAGTGACGGAGGGCCCGATTTACGCAGTAATTTCGGACGCTCCATGTGTGGCCTGATTCTGCTTGCCATCATCGGGCCGTGCTTGACCGTCGCGCGCGCCCAGCAGCAGGTGGAACTTAACCGCAGCGGAGATCGAATCGACGTCATGATTGGCGGGCGGCCGTTCACGGTCTTCTATTTTGATCCCGCGGTCGCGAAGCCCTATCTCTCACCTTTGCGTAGCGCCCAAGGGACTATCGTTACTCGCAGCTTCCCTATGGACCCGAGCATCCCCGGCGAGGACCACGATGAGCCTCACCAGCGCGCTATGTATTTCGCTCACGGCGACATCAACGGCTACGACTTCTGGGGCGAGGCAGCGTTTCCCCGATGGAGCGATCACTCGCAGGCTACCTTCGGGCGCACTGTATTCCGGAAGCTTGACGAGATGCGCGGTGGGCCTGACTCCGGCATCCTGGAGGCTGAATTTGATCTTCTAACGAACGATGGTCAGGCGATCGCCGCGGAGACCCAGGCCTACACTTTCAGTGGCGACGATCAGGCGAGGATCATCGATTGCGAGTTTACCATCAGCGCCAACCATGGTCCGGTGAAGTTCGGCGACACCAAGGAAGGCACGTTTGCGATTCGCCTGGTAAAGGCATTGGATTCGCCTCCGGGCCGCATGGTGAATTCTGACGGCGCGATGGGCGAGAAGGCGATCTGGGGCAAGCGTGCGGATTGGGTGGACTATGACGGGAATGTTGAGGGTGAAGAGGTGGGCGTCGCGGTTTTCGACTCGCCCACGAACCTGCGCCACCCGACTTACTGGCACGCGCGTCACTACGGCCTCTTGGCCGCGAATCCTTTCGGCGTGAAGGAGTTCACTCACGACCGGCGCCAGGACGGCAGCTACGTGCTGGCCGCGGGCGGATCTCTAACGCTCCGTTACCGTGTCTTCATCCATCACGGTGATTTTCAGCAGGCAGACGTGGCGAATGCTTACCGCCAGTACGCAGCAGTGAAGTGAGGGACTATGGCCATGGAATCCAATCTTACTCGTCGCGACTTTCTGAAGACCACGGCGAAAACCACAGCGGGTCTGGGCACGCTTAGCGGAATCGCGTTCGTGACTCGTTCGGACCGGATCTTTGGCGCCAACGATCGCGTGAGGGTTGCGGTGTGCGGCCTTCACGGGCGCGGGAAAGACCATCTCGATGCTTTCTCACACGTCTCCGGCGTGGAAATCGCGGCGCTTTGCGATGTGGACGAAAACGTTTTGCGAAAACGTCAGGGAGAGGTCGGCGGCAATCCGCAGAGTTACATCGACGTCCGCAAACTGCTGGAGGACAAATCGATCGATGCCATCTCGATCGCTACACCGAACCATTGGCACTCTCTCATGGCGATTTGGGCTTGCCAGGCCGGCAAGGACGTGTATGTCGAAAAGCCCTGCTCACATAATTTCTGGGAGGGAAGCCAGCTCGTGCGCGCTGCGCAAAAGTACCAGCGGATCGTCCAGCACGGCACCCAGATTCGGTCGGCGCCTGCCATTCAGGAAGCTGTCAAAGGGCTGCACGAGGGCGCCATTGGCGACGTCTACCTGGCCCGCGGGCTGTGCTTCAAGTGGCGCGACACAATTGGACATGCGCCGGAGGAACCAGTTCCAGCAGGCGTGCACTACGATCTTTGGACCGGGCCCGCACCTTTGAAGCCGTTCACGCCTAATCGCTTTCATTACAACTGGCATTGGATTTGGGATACGGGCAACGGCGATTTGGGCAATCAGGGCATCCATCAGGTGGATGTGGCCCGCTGGGGACTTGGCGTAAAATTTCCGAATCGCATCTCGGCTGTGGGTGGCCACTTCATGTTCGACGACGATCAGCAGACACCGAATACGCTCAATTGCGCTTTTGAATTCGATCTGCCGGATGGCAAACGAAAGATGATGGAGTTCGAGGTGCGGCACTGGATCACCAACAACGAGGCGGGCATCGGACGCGGAGACCTGGTGGCCGGCAAACATCGCTTTTTCGGCCACCACAACACGATCGGCAACATCTTCTATGGTTCGAATGGATACCTCGCCACCGGAGATGAAGACGCCTCGGGCTATGAGACCTGGCTTGGCCGCGACGAAAAGTCCGGACCCCACGGCCATGGCGGCGGGGACCACTTCGCGAACTTCATAGACTGTGTGCGCAACCGAAGAACGGAGGACTTGAACGCGCCCATTGAAGAGGGACATATCTCGGCCTCACTGGTTCACTTGGCGAACGCGTCGTACCGCTTAGGTCGGGCGCTCCGATTCGATCCCGAGACGCAGTGCGTTGTCGGCGACGAGGAAGCCAACCGTCTGCTGCGCGATGGCGACCGCGGGTATCGGGCGCCGTTTGTAGTGCCCGAAAACGTCTAATCTTGGTCTACAGGGTTGTGACGATCCTCAGGAACGTCGAGGCGTGGCTGTCAACGCGGACGACGAATGCTGGAATCCGCCGAGCGGCCGGGATTGACCAAAGTAACGATGCTGGCCGGTCCGTCCATCCGCACCTTGCCTTGAGGCAGGACGTTCTATTTGGCGAAGGCTGGACCCCGCGGATTAGCTTCGGTCGGTAACACTCCGCTGAGGGTCTGCCGCCTTCACTCCTGCACTTTTGATTATGCGTGCTTCCGCGTCTTAAGGTGAGCGGAGAGAGAAATGGAATCAAGGTGGGCCGTCGCTTTGCAATTGCATTAACCGCGTTAAGCTCTGTTACAGCCCTCGCAACGGTCCCACTTTGCGCACAAGGCGAGCTTGGGCCAGCGGCTCACAGCGGTCCTGTCAAGATAGCTGCTGCAAAGGACGCATTTGATCTGACCAGCCCGTGTGATGGTCAGCGAGGGACACCCGGCGCGCCGACGACTTTGGGTGAAGCCCCGGAATTCGACTCCCCCATGGGCCCGGGAGGCATATCCAGGAGGGAGGTGCATTCGGCGGGCGCTACCCTTCAGGCTCAGCGACAGACTGCAACGCGAGCGGCGATTGGAAGTGAGGTCGGTGAGGCGCCGTTTGCGCAATCGGCTCGGCTGGGTTCCTGCTTGCAATCCCAAGCCGCGGAAGGATCAGGCAGCATCCTCGGCACCGTCCTGGACATGGACGGAGCGGGTGTTCCCGCCGCGCAGACCACACTCACCAATATCAGCACACTGCAACGCTACACCCTGGTATCAGCGGAAAATGGCGAATTCGCGTTCAGCAACCTTCCTCCTGGAACCTATTTCATTACTGTCAACGCGGACCACTTCGAGCCTTATACGTCTGCGGAGCTCACAATATCAACCGGACAGGTCTATGAACTACCCAACATTCAACTGTCGATCGCCACACAAAGGCAGATGGTCGTGGTCCGTCCCACCGAGGTGATCGCCCAAATGCAGATGAAAGCGCAAGAGAAGCAGCGTCTGGTAGGAGTCCTGCCCAATTTCTATACGAGTTACGTCTGGAATGCAGCGCCGCTGAACACAAAGCAGAAATTCTCGCTCAAAACGCGCGATATCTTCGATCCCGGCTATCTACTCGGCGTTGCCGCGGCTGCTGGCATCCAGCAGGCGAACAATAGCTTTGCCGGATACGGACAGGGTGCCGCAGGCTACGGAAAGCGCTTCGCGGCTGGGTTTGCCGATCGCTTTACCAGCGGCTTTCTAAGCCAAGCTGTTTTCCCTTCGATCCTCCATCAAGACCCGCGTTATTTCTACCAGGGGTCGGGCTCCGTCAAATCCCGCCTCATGCACGCTTTGAGCTGGCCTGTGATCGCGCGCAGCGACAGCGGACATTCCATGCCCAATTATTCATATCTGCTTGGCGACCTGACTGCGGGCACGCTATCAAATTTGTACTATCCCCCCGCGAATAGGGGGGCAGGCCTGGTCTTCACCAACTTCGCGATCGGGATTGTTGGGCAGGCAGCTGACGGGGTCTTTCGTGAGTTCGTCGCGAAACATCTGACGAGAAACGTCGCTAGCAACGGAAAACCCTGAACGGGTGAAGCACATTATCCCCAGAGGTCCGCCCGGTGCCGTGCTGGCGTTCGGGCTGCTCGCAGTTCAGCCATGGTCTTAAATCGAATGCTCCGGTTTAACAGTCCGGCACAGCAGTCTCTGCGGAGGCGCTGCTGCGTATATATTCCAGAAGAAAGCGCTGCCGAGAACGAACAAGAATGGCGGCGTGGGCGACTACACTTCTGTTTGCTCGAGGCCGTGCCCCCGGAAGCTTCTCCTCAACCTCCTTTGGCGCACACGCATGACGCGGCCCCGTCCAATCGGAGTAATGCACCTCTGGAAGTCCACGATCCGCGCACAAGTCCGCCGAGGGTCAGCTTGCGTTATGCCGCCCAGTCGACACGTTGGCTAGGAACGCGGGCACGCTGGCGACTGCCAAGAAGCTCGTGAGCCAAGACGGTTTCGAGCTTCAGTCGCCGCCGATGTCCTTGGCCATCTTCTGCTCACCGGCTTGCTTTGCCTCTGTCTTTCGGCCAAGCGCCTGACGCGTCGAGGATTGCCCGGGTGGCGCCGCTCCTCACTGACACTTCTTGGCCAACTGCCTCGCGCGTGTCCTCGAGCATCGCAGCCACTGTGTTCCGCGGTAGATGTTCCGCCAGCGGTTGCATGAGCCAACGGAAGCCCCAAGGAATGCCGCGGCTCAGCGCAATCATTTCGATTTCGACATAAGTTCCACCGTCTCGCTGTTCAAGGCGGGTTACGGTAAACGTCCGCCAGACGTAACCTGGTCCGTGATCCTCCGGGAGAGCATGCTCGTTTGATTTGCCGTAGTCAGCGATTTCGTGCACGCACAAGGAAGCACTCAGGCTGTAGGCTCTGTCGGCATTCACCCTGATAGTTTGGATTTCATCGTCAGCCTCGACGGCGGCGGTTACGGAATATGCCTTTTGAACCATCAGAAGCCTGACTGATTCCCGATTCGGCGCTCCCTCGATCAGCCTGGAATCCACCACCAGAGGCCTATAGAAATCTTTGTAGCGCTCGTATTCATTC
>DATJYK010000418.1:0-1431 GCA_035578005.1 Terriglobia bacterium | reverse complement strand
GGATTAATGAGATGGTCCGCCGTCCAGATCAGCCCTGAAGTGGGATGATCTTGGGCCACACGGAGGATCATCGCATGAACGCTGCTGTTATCGCTTCGATCGGTATCGACCTGGGCAAGACTACCTTTCACCTGGTCGCTTTAGATTGTCACGCAGGAGTTACGGTGCGCAAGAAGTTCTCGCGCTCACAGTTGTTGACCTACACCGCCAACCTTCCCTGGTCGCTGATCGGCATGGAAGCCTGCTCCGGCGCACACTTCCTCGCCGCCAAGCTGCGCGAGCAGGGACATGAGGTGAAGCTCATTCCAGCCCAGTTCGTGAAGCCCTACCGCAAGTCGAACAAGAATGACTTCGTCGATGCTGAAGCGATTGCCGAAGCGGTTACCCGCCACAACATGCGCTTTGTTCCCATCAAGACCGACGATCAACTCGATCTGCAGGCGCTGCACCGCGTGCGCGAACGTCTGGTGCGTCGCCGCACCGCGCTGATCAACCAGATTCGCGGCTTCCTGCTCGAACGCGGTCTGGTGTTCGCACAGCGCCCAGCGAATCTGCGCCGGCAGCTGCCACTCGTGCTCGAAGGTGCCGATGCGAAACTGACGCCGCGTCTGCGCCGGCTGCTCGCCGACCTCTGGCAGGAGTGGAAGCAAGTGCAAGTCGATATCGCCGCTCTCGATGAGGAGATGGAGCAGATCTGCATGGGTGATGAGAACTGTCAGCGCCTGCGCGAGATCCCAGGTGTTGGTCCGCTGGTCGCCACTGCCATCGTCGCGGCCATCGGCAATGGCGCCGCTTTCGGCAACGGACGCGAGTTCGCCGCCTGGCTCGGCCTGGTGCCGCGACAATACTCCACCGGCGGACGAACGCGATTGTTCAGCATCAGCAAACGCGGCAATGCCTATCTGCGACGCATGTTCATCCACGGTGCGCGTGCGGTGCTGTGGCGTGTAAAGTACGACCTCGGCGCGCTGCGAGAGTGGACGACCCAGTTGCAGTCGCGAGCCGCCAAGAATGTTGTCGTGGTGGCGTTGGCCAACAAGCTGGCGCGCATCGCATGGGCCGTGCTGAGTAGCGGAGAGCGCTATCGGCTGAAACCCGCTGCAATGGCGGCCTGAACCGGCGGTGGAAAAGATCGCTGTGCTTGGAAAACGCTCCGCGTTTCCCACTTTCCCACCGCACGACGGCGACTAGAAAGTTATCCCTTTCAGGGTCTGCAAGAGAACAACGGAATGAAACCACAGTCAAACGGCGTGCCGGAAAACCTGATGTTGGAAATGGTTGAGAAAACCGTCGGATTTATCAGGACCGGCACGCGCGCATCCTCATTATGCGCCCGGAGCTAGCGCTCCAACTAGAGGCCGAATACATTTGCGCAGACTACGTTTCCTTCCCAACGTTCCACTCTTGCAAACGGACGGCGGACCATACATT
>DATJYK010000417.1:0-17323 GCA_035578005.1 Terriglobia bacterium | reverse complement strand
GCCCGCGAGGGGTGCGGCGACAACAGAGTAAGTTCCCCACGCGTCGGCGCCAGAAACTGAGTAAGGTTCGGGTTGAGGTCGCGCAATGCATCAGAATACTAAAGTGAACAGTATTGGGTTGAAACCCCGCCCTTCCTCCGCAGATCGAAACTCGTGAGAAATGCGGGCTAACCGCGGGGGCTAACCCACACCGCTTCCCACCCCGCTGGGTAGGCACCGGGTGAACAGAGATTACTACCCCGGTTAGGCGGTGTCAAACTGCACTCGTGGGTGGCAATGATTGTGGACGCGGATTCTGGTACCGATTATTCTTGATGTCTGGAATTCCGGCGAACAAAACCGTAACTGACGTGCGGCGGGCCCTTGGAAGAGCGCGGGTTTCGGGGGTTGGAGGGTTTGGACCTCGTGCGTGTGGGACGGCAGCGAAGTATAACGCTGGATGCTGCCCCGACGGTGCTGCCGCCATTCCTCAATTTGAGACCGAAGAAAGCTTATCCCATGACTTCTGATCGCCTGGAGGCGGCGCGCGCCTCCCGTACCACCTTACTTGTGCTCGCTCTAATCCTGGCAGGGTTGCTGCTCGGGCCTGGCTGCAACAGTAACCCGCAGCAACGCTCAGCGGATGGCCGCCGCAGCGTAAACATAGGAATCCAGGTGTCCCCGGCGATGACGCTGGTGATGGTTGCCAAGGATGCCGGCTTTTTCGAGGCAGAGGGTCTCGACGTGAGCCTCAAGCAATTCACGGCGGGAAAGTTTGCACTGCAATCGTTCATGGGCCGATCGCTCGACTTTGCGGTTTCGGGGGATGTTCCTGTCTGCCTGGCGGCCTTGCAGGGCAATCAAATGCGTGTCGTAACCCAAGTGGTAGACAAGACAATCAACGAGGTGAGGATCGTCGCGCTCCGCGACGGCGATACGGGCAATCCAACCCCTCAGCAGTACTTCGGCGCGCGAAAACGGAAGATCGCCACTTCGATCGGCGGCGGACCTGAGTTCTTCACCTACGACTTCCTTCGCCATCACCGGATTCCAGACAGCCAGGTGGAGATCATCAGCCAGCGGCCTGAGGATATGCCCGCCGCCCTCGAGACGCATAGCGTGGACGCGATTTCCATCTTTGATCCCTTCGCATTCATTGCCGAAAAGCGGTTGGGCAACCAGGTGGTGACGTTCCGGGCTCCGGAGCTCTATTCCGAGTTGTACGTGCTGGTGGCGCGGCCTGAACAGGTGGAAAAGGACCCTGCTTTGATTTCGGCGGTTCTGCGCGCCATGATGAAGGCCGAAGATTTCGTGGCGCAGAACCCCGACAAGGCCAAGCAGATTATGCAGTCGTACACGAAGCTTGATCAGGATGTGATCGACGGAATTTGGGGGAGTTTTTCCTTCAAGGTCGCGCTTGATCAAGCGCTGATTAACGATTGGAATGAAGAGGCCATCTGGGCCCGCGACACCGGAAAACTAGGCAACGGCAAGATCCCTGACTTCCAGAACTACGTCGAGAAGCGCTTTCTGGAACAACTGAAACCTGCCGCTGTCCGATTGTGATGCTGACCAAGAACCAAAAGCAATCGCTCACGCGCTTCTTGCGGATGGCGACGTCGATTGTTCTCTTCCTTGTGGCCTGGGAGATCGTTTCGCGCTTGGGGCTGGTGCACCCCTCTCTTTTTCCGCCCCCCAGCCGCGTGTTTCTGGCCTTGATCGAAATGGCCCGCACGGGTGAGTTAGCCCGGGACGTCCGCGCCAGCTTATGGCGCGCGGCGCTCGGCTTCGTGTTTGGCGGTGCAGCCGGTATCGCGATCGGCCTTTTGACGGGAAGACTGAAGAAGGTCGACAATTACCTTTCCCCTCTGATTCAACTCTTCAGGCCCTTGCCGCCGGTGGCGATTATCCCGCTGGTGATTGTCTGGTTCGGGATCGGGGAGGTGTCGAAAGTTTTCTCAATCGCCTTTGCCGTGTTTTTCCCGGTGTGGATCAACGCTCACCTGGGAGCCTGCGAGGTGCCGTTGACGTTTCTCTGGAGCGCGCAGACTCTGGGCGTGAAGAACGTGAGGCTGCTCTGGAAAGTCATCTTCCCGGCGGCTCTTCCCTTCGCGGTGGCCGGGCTGCGCACGGGCGTGTCGCTGGCTTTCATCATGGTCTTTGTCTCGGAGCTGGCGGGGGCCTCGGCCGGCATCGGTTACCAGATTTCGGTCTCCTATTTGGCCTACCGGGTTGATCGCATGATGGCAGCTTTGGCGGTGCTGGGCCTGTTCGGCGCCGGCGCCGACTTCCTGCTGACGCGTCTCGCCTGGCTGGCATTCCCCTGGCTGAAGCTGGCGGCCCAACGATGATCGATGGCGTTCACATCCAGGTGGAAGGCCTTCGCGTTCGCTACGGTGAAAAGGAGGTGATTCATGACTTGAGCTTTTCGGCAGACCGCGGCGAGTTCGTGGCCATTGTGGGAAAGTCCGGAAGCGGAAAGTCCACGCTGCTCCACGCGCTGGCGGGATTCATTGAGAGTCAGGGGAAGATCCTGATGCCCGGCGATGTGGGAATGGTATTTCAGAACTACGCCGTCTTTCCCTGGCTGACCGTGAGAGGCAACTTGGCGTTCGGCCTGCACGGATCGAACGCGCATCAACGCGACGAGATTGTGGCACGCTTGCTGGAAATGACCGGGCTTGCGGAGGAAGCAAAGAAATATCCCGCCCAGATTTCAGGAGGGCAGGCGCAGCGGGTGGCACTGGGAAGGGCGCTTGCGACGGATCCCGAGGTGATCCTCATGGATGAACCCTTCGGCGCGCTCGACATGTACACGCGGGAGAAAATGCAGAGCTGGCTGCTTGACATTTGGGAAAAAGAGCACAAGACTGTCCTTTTTGTTACCCACAATATCGAAGAGGCCTTGTTTCTTTCAGACCGTGTGCTCGTTTTTGGCCAGGGAAAGATTCTCCGTGAGTACCCGGTGTCTTTGCCGCGGCCGCGGGTGGAGAGCCTTAAGTTCGAGGGGAACTTCATCGAGCTGAAACGGCAGATCGTGGAGACCATGGAACGCGCCTAGGCGAGCGAATCGAGGTCCGTCCCGAATCAACGAGATCAAGCAAAGAGCGTCAATTCACCGGGAGAGTCACTATGCCATGCGCAGGATCCGAAACCGCCACACAAGAGATGCCAGCGCAGGAAGCGTCCGCCGCCACTCAAACAGCTCAAGGAATGGTAAGGGTTCCGGCTGGCTGCTTTCTGATGGGAAGCCAAAACTGGGGTGAATTTGAGGGCCCCGTTCACGAAGTATTCCTGGATGATTTCTGGATGGATGAGACGCCGGTAACAAACGCTCAGTTCGCTCAGTTTGTTAAGGAGACCGGGTACCAAACCGAGGCGGAGCGAGCCGGGACCGCCTGGGGCTACGCTGAGGGCCGGTACGCTCTGACGGTGGGTTTGAGCTGGCGCAGTCACGCAGACGAAAATCGCCAAGATCATCCCGTGGTGCTGGTGAGCTGGAATGACGCGCTTGAATACGCGCGTTGGGCCGGCAAACGCCTGCCCACCGAGGCTGAGTGGGAAAAGGCGGCGCGTGGGGGCTTATCGGATCAGCTCTATCCTTGGGGTGAAGGCGCCCCGAATGGCACCCAGTCCAATTTCGCCCGGCCGCCGTGCGAGGTGGCGCCCACGACTCCCGTAAAACGTCACCGCGCGAATGCCTATGGCTTGTACGATATGGTCGGAAATGTCTGGCAATGGTGCGCCGACTGGTATGCCGGCGACTATTATGCGCGTTCCCCGCGCGAAAACCCGGCAGGGCCGGAAACCGGCGCTGCTCGCGTGCGGCGCGGCGGCTCTTGGAATGTGATCCAGGCGTTTCGGTTGAGATGCGCCAACCGGGGCGCGATGCTGCCCTCGGCCTGCGCTCCGAATGTGGGACTTCGTTGCGCACTTTCGCAACCATAGGTTTATGGAAGCCGGTAAGATACGCGATTTCCTTCGTCTCTCACATCTCAAGGGCTTGGCCTGGCCCCTGGTGGCCGGGTTCTTCCTGTTAGTCGGCCTGGAATGGTTTGTGCTCAGGCGCTGGCCGCTCTCAACACCCCGAATATTTCAGCAGGTTCCTGCGTCCTGGTTTTTCCAACTTGGTGTCCTGCTGGGCGGGGCGGCCGTGTATCTGTACTTTCGCGCGCGATCACTGCGGCACCTCGTGATTCTGTTCGCGACGCTCCTCGGCGCCGGCCTCCTCTACGCGAAGGGTTCACAATGGGCGACACCCAACTGGGAGGCCGTAGCCCTGGTGACGATCATCATCTTTCGCCGGGAGATGATGCAACTGCTCCGGAGGGCCTCGCAGATCAGCTTTTCGAAGGCGACGGTAGAGTTCAAGGCCCCCGACATTAAAAGCTTCTCGGACATGATGGATAGCCTTCACGACATTCTCTCGGAAACTGACACAGACCAGCCCTTTCGATTCATGGCGCTTACTCCTGCACTCGGATATCTCGCAAGACCTCTTTCGGAATGGGAACGACTGCGAGACGAGCTGCTCAGGCTCAACAACGTCCGCATGATCTGTCTGGCGAAGGACGACGTGAAATTGTGGCATCGGCTCTTCGAAGGCCGGGTAACGGAAAGAGGATATCTCACCCGGCGCGACACCGATAAGGCTTCGGAGGCGGGCGAGGACTTGGTTGACAACCTGAATCGAATTCGATACCTGACTTACTCCAATTCCGAGTTTAACGGGTTTCTGAAGTCTCATCCCGACCTCGCCAAAGAGCTGAGGAAAGACGCAGCGAAGATCGATGACCTGAGGTTCGTGAAGAGGCACCCGGAACTCGGCGAGTGGATGACGAACTACCCTTCAGACGCGAAGTATGTGCAAGACGAGTTGATAAAGCACCGAAACATCAAGCGGCTGAGCTGGGGAAGGTTGCCGGGCTACTACATATTCTCCAACGGCAAGCGGGCCATCGTGGCGGCTCCGCTTTTCCTTCCCTTGCCTCTCGACACCGATCAGGAGCACGCGGTGTCGCACATTCCCCAGATGTTGGGGTTCGAAACCAATGACCCCTTGCTGGTCATGATGATCAATAGGGTTTTTGATGCCTATCACCTTTACGTCGACGAGAGTCCGCCCTTCTATTACCCCTGGCAGGAGGCGAAGCTGGAGGAGCTCAAACCGGTCATCCGGTACAAGGTGGAAGAGCTGATCGATAATCTCGCGAGCCAGGCAGCACAGCGCCGTCTTCCGCCGGACGCCATTCGCTTCCGTATCGAGGGTTGCCTCGACCCGTGGCTGGAGAAAAACGACACCAAGAAGCTAGAGGGTCCAAACAGGACTGCGTCCGACGCGGCATTGCCGCATCCTGGGCCACGCTCTTAGCAGCAGGTTGAAGATTTGCCCCCAGCCGATGTGGCTCCTTCGGAGCTGAATTGTGACGCGACTGCCGGTAAAGGACACTAGGTGAAAGACGACGCGGCTCAGGTTTCCAAAATTCTGTCGGGTTTGCGGCCGGCCATGCAGGCGGACGGCGGAGACGTGGAGTTGGTATCCGTCGAGTGCGGAGTGGTCTCCGTAAAGCTGACAGGAACCTGCACGCTGTGTCCCAGCGCCGGCATGACGATGAAGCACGGTGTCGAGCGCACCCTCCGCGAAGCGCTTCCCTGGGTGATTGAGGTGATTAGAATCCCGTAAGCCCGAGGCCTCCTCCAACAGACAACCCACGGTGACGGTGATCTCATAACGCCGCAACCCTCCGATAGTGGCCAATGAGATTAGCCCACCCCCTGAGGCCGGCGTAGTTTGCCTTCTCGGGCCAGTCGGGTGTATGTTAACCGGTCTGCCGGTAAGTGAAGCGCTGATTCCCGCTCGGTTAGCCGCGTCGCGGGGATCACACATCCATGCAGGTTCCGGGCTCGGCCAACTCGAACATGCGGCGCACCTTACAAACTCTTTTCGTTTTCCTCTCAGCAGTGCCGGCCTCTCTCGCTGCGGCTCCGGGCCAGCCTTCGAGCTCGACGAGTGTTTTCTCTCCGGCCTCCACGCCCGCTGATTCAATCTTCAGGCTGTCACTCTTTGTTTACCTCGTCACGGCGGTGATATTCGTGGTGGTCGGCGGCCTGCTTGTCTACGCTGCCGTGAAGTTCAGGAGGCGGAGAGACGACGACGGCCGCGAGCCCCCGCAGGTTTACGGTAGCAACCAGCTTGAGCTGGCCTGGACGGTGATTCCGGTATTGATCGTAGTGGTCCTCTTTCTCACCACGGCGCGAGTGATCCACGAGGTGCAGGACGCCCGGCAGCCGCGGAACGCGATCCAGGTGACGGTTGTTGGCCATCAGTTCTGGTGGGAGTTCCAGTACACGCAATACGGGTTCGTCACCGCCAACGAATTGCACGTGCCGGTGAGCGACCCCAAGGAACCTACGCCCACTTTCTTGACGCTGCTTTCGGCAGACACGGACCATGCCTTTTGGGTGCCGCGCCTCGCCGGCAAGACCGATTTGATTCCCAACCACCCCAACACCATGTGGATTGACCCGCACCAAACCGGGGTTTACCTTGGGCAGTGCGCGCAGTACTGCGGCACTCAGCACGCCAAGATGCTGCTGAGAGTGTACGTCCAGCCGCGGGCCGACTTCGATCGCTGGGTACAAGCCCAGCAGCAACCGGTGGCGGCGAACCTTCCGGCCGGTAGTTCAGAGGCCGAAGGCCGGCATGTGTTCGAGACCACAGCGTGCATCAATTGCCACGCCGCCAAGGGCACGGTGGCCAACGGGCGATTTGGACCGGACCTGACGCATCTGATGAGCCGCGACACGATTGGCGCCGGCGCGGCGACTAACACTCCGCAGAATCTTCGTTTGTGGATTGCGGATCCCGATGTCTTCAAGCCGGGATCGTTGATGCCGGCCATGAACCTGACGGGGCCGGAGTTCGACCGGCTTAACGATTATTTGTTGACGCTGCACTAACCTGCACTTCTCACGAGGACTCGGAAAGGGCGGGACTTCAGAGCCGGCGTTACAACGTTCGTCGGATATTTGCCTCCTTCCGATCTCGGCACAGCTTGCATTCCCAAGCTGTGCCGAGATCGGAAGACAAAGAGCGCAGTTTCGCAAGATCGGCGGGGCCGAAGCCCCACCCTTTCCGAGTCCTCGCGAGAAATGCGCGCTGAGGAGAACGATGTCGTCTGACTCCATACCGATCCCGCGTGTCATCGCACTGCCGGGCGAAGCCCGTGCCACCTGGCTTGAGGTCCTTCACGACTGGGTGGTGACGGTCGATCACAAGAAGCTGGGCCTGATGTACATCACCTACGCCCTGGTGTTTTTGGTGATTGGCGGCATCGAAGCCATCATCATGCGCATCCAGTTGGCGGTTCCGCACGCCAAGTTCGTTTCGCCCGAAGTTTTCAACCGCATGTTCACCATGCACGGCACCACCATGATCTTCTTCGTGGCCATGCCGGTCCTCTTCGGGTTTGGCAACTACCTGGTGCCTCTGATGATCGGGGCGCGCGACATGGCCTTTCCGCGCCTGAATGCCTGGAGCTTCTGGATAACAGCATTTGGAGGCCTGCTCCTCTACTTCAGCCTCATCGGCGGCGATGGCTTGTACGGCGCCGGCAGCGCGCCCGACGTGGGCTGGTGGGCTTATGCGCCGCTCACTTCGGCTCCGTTCTCCAAAGGGCACAGCACCGACTATTGGACCATCTCGCTTCTGGTTGCGGGCTTTGGCAGCATCGGCACCGCAGTGAACATGATCGCCACCATCATCTCGATGCGCTGCCCGGGCATGACCTTGGGCAAAATGCCACTGCTGGCGTGGATGAACCTGGTGATGTCGGGCATGGTGCTTTTCACCATCAGCCCGCTGACGGCGGCGCAGATGATGCTGATGATTGACCGCTACCTGGGTGGGCATTTCTTCGACACTCAGGCGGGCGGCTCCGCCACCATCTGGATGCACTTCTTCTGGATCTTCGGCCATCCGGAGGTCTACGTTCTCATCATTCCCGTCTTTGCCTTCATCTCTGAAATTGTCCCGGTCTTTTCGCGCAAGGCCATCTTTGGTTACCCGGTCATGGTGGCCGCGACGGTGGGCATTGGGTTTGTGAGTTTGAGCGTGTGGGCTCACCACATGTTTACTATCGGGATGGCCTCATACAGCAACGCTTTCTTTGTGCTCACCACCATGGCCGTCGGAGTCCCCACCGGCATCAAGATCTTCAATTGGCTGGGTACCATGTGGGGCGGCAAGATCCGGTATGCCACACCCATGCTGTTCTGCCTCGGGTTTCTGTTCCAGTTCCTGGTGGCCGGCCTCACCGGAATCATCCTGTCGGTAGCTCCGGTTGATTGGCAACTCAACGACTCGTACTTCGTGGTGGCTCATTTTCACTACGTGATCGTGGGAGGAATTCTTTTCGGGCTGTTCGGGGCCTTCTACTATTGGTATCCGAAAATGACGGGCAAGATGCTGGACGAAACCCTGGGCAGGTGGCATTTCTGGATCTTCCTGATTGGGTTCCATGTCACCTTTGACTTCATGCACGTTCCCGGATTTTTGGGGATGCCGCGGCGGATTTACACCTACGAGCCAGGGAGAGGCTGGGAAATCTGGAACATGATCGTGACTGTTGGAGTGGTCTTCCAGGTGGTGGGGGTGCTGATTTTTGTGTACAACCTGGTGCACTCTTACTTCCGGGGCCGCCCGGCGGGGAATGATCCTTGGGATGCCTGGACGCTGGAATGGGCCACTCCTTCGCCGCCGCCTCACTACAACTTTGCCGCCATTCCGGAGGTCAAAAGCCGCCGGCCGCTGTGGGACCTCAAGCATCCTGATGACCCGGACTGGAGGTACGAGTAGATGAAAATCGAGCCCCTTCCGGCTAGGCTACTCGATCCCAGTGTTCGACATGGCAGACCTCGGGTACTCCGGCGGGTCGCCAGGAATTTTTTTAAATTTTTTTTAGGCTATCCTGGAATGTTATTGATAATAAAGGGCCGAAAATGAGAAAAATGGGACAAATGAGAATACCCTGGAATGTATATGAAAATAAATGGGTTACGTGTATTATCCTGGAATGTTGCTGATAAATAATATAGTTAGCTTATTTTCAGCTCAGTCTTCTTAGCGGATGTAATTGAATTAACTTGCTTTAGCTCGGAATTGGCGGAATGTCTATCATGCATAAGCACTTATGGCATCACACCTCGCTCAGCAGCGACAGACCCTTATTTCGGATTGTAGCCTATTTGAAGCGAAATTGAGCGCCTAGGGGACCATCGGATGGGCACAGTTAGCGTCGCGATACCGCCGGCCGAGACGCCGTGGACGCTTCCTTCACGGGGGCGCGTGGGGATGTTCTCTCTCATCACGGCCGAGTCGGCCATCTTCACCATTTTCGTGGTGGCCTACATTTATTACCTCGGGAAAAGCCTGACCGGGCCCACGCCGCGGCAGGCGCTGGACGTTCCCATCTTCGCTACCATCTGCCTGCTCTCGAGCAGCCTCACGATTCATTTTGCCGTGCACGCCCTGCACCTTGGCAGAATCGGCCGGTTCAAGCTTCTCTGGTTTCTGACCTTTGCCTTGGGAGCGATCTTCCTCATCGGGACCGGACTCGAGTGGCACCACCTGATCTACGAAGAGCATTTGACCATCACCACAAATCTCTTCGGGACCACCTATTATTCACTCGTCGGACTCCACGCCTTCCACGTGACCGCCGGGCTGGTGGCGCTCGGCACGGTGCTGATCCTTGCTCTGGCTGGTAGAGTGACGCAAGCGCGCGCTTATCACACTGAGGTGTTGTCGCTCTACTGGCACTTTGTTGATGCGGTGTGGGTGGTGGTGTTCACGGTGGTATACATCGTTGGGCGTTGAGATGAAATTGGCGGGCTGCGGAAAAGCTCACGGCCACGCTTGAAGGGCGGGGCTTTCAGCCCCGCCGCAAAGGGCTCAGGGCGTCGGTACGGCGGGGCGGAAAGCCCCGCCCTTCCGAGGCCCGGAATGAGTTCTTCGCAGGCTGTTGACTCCGACGAGAAACGGCGAGCGAGCGCGATATGTCTACGGAACAGGATCGGAATCCGCAAGAAACAAGCACACCGGCCAGCGTTGAACTGCCGGCTCCCACGGCATGGCCTTTCGTTCTGGCCTTCGGCATGGCGCTGCTCTTTGCCGGTTTGCTCACCAGCGCTTCCGTGAGCGCCTTGGGAGCAATCCTCACGCTCGTGGGTTGTGTCGGATGGTTCCGTCAGGTGCTGCCCCATGAACAGCACGAGACGGTGCCCGTGGTGACTGAAGCCGCGCCGATCGTCACCGAGCGGCCGGAAGTGGCGCGTGTCGCAGCCGCCCAGGAAGTGCACCGCGCCTGGCTTCCCATCGAGATTTACCCGGTCTCCGCCGGAGTGAAGGGCGGCTTGGCAGGAAGCGTGGCCATGGCGGCGCTGGCCTGCCTTTACGGCCTCCTCATTCACGGGAGCATCTGGTACCCCATCAACTTGCTGGCGGCGGTGGTTTATGCCCAGCCATTCCAGCTCTCGGAGAAGCACCTCACTTCATTTCACATCGAGCTTCTACTGGTGGCCGCAGCGTTGCACCTGGTTACCTCGGTGCTGGTCGGGCTGCTTTACGGCGTGTTGCTGCCCATGGTGCCGCGCCGTCCGATTCTGCTGGGCGGCTTGATTGGTCCCGTCCTGTGGTCGGGGCTGCTCTACGCGACGCTCGGCATCATCAATCCTCTGCTCGACCAGCGGATCGACTGGATGTGGTTCGTTGCGTCGCAGATCGGCTTTGGCGTCGTGGCCGGACTCGTGGTGGTGCGCCAGCAACGCGTGCGCACGCGACAACACCTGCCGCTGGCTGCGTTGGCAGGTATCGAGACCCCGGGGATCATGGGTGAAAAGCGCGAAGGGAGCGACGAGCCATGAACTCACGCAACTCGCGCCTCCCTTCATCGCTCGCGTTTTGCGAGATCTTTGCGGTTCTCATTTTGGCTGGGTGCGCCAGCTTGCCCGGCCGCCCCGGTCCGGGGCCGGAAGTCGTCCGGCCCGATGAAGTGCTGGATTTCAACACGCTCTACAAGCAAAACTGCTCGGGCTGTCATGGAACCGGGGGCAAGGGCGGCGCGGCGGTCTCCATCGGTGATCCTGTGTACCAGGCGCTGGTTGACGACGCTGCGCTTCACCGGATCATCACCAACGGCTTGCCCGGCACGCTGATGCCGGCCTGGGGCCGGAGTGCCGGGGGCCTGCTGACCGAGCAGCAAATCAATGTCTTAATCCAAGGGATGCGCGCGCACTGGGCGGACCCGAGCGCGTTAAATGGCGATGTTCCCCCGCCTTACACGCCTTCTGCCCCAGGTGATGCCACACGCGGCGCCGACGTGTACCAGACATTCTGTGCCATGTGCCACGGGCCGGGTGGGCGCGGCGGCCCAGTGGCGCGCTCGATTGTGGACGGTTCGTTCCTAGGCTTGGTGACTGACCAGGAGCTTCGCACCATGATCATTGTAGGGGTGCCGGGCACCGCGATGCCGAATTGGCGAAATCGCGCGCCCAGACCCATGTCATCGGAAGAAATCTCCGACGTGGTCGCTTGGCTGGCAGCGCAGCGGCCACAATTTCCCGGGCAGCCTTACGCGTCGCAGGCTGGCAGCGCAGGCGTCTCGCCCGCTCTCTCGTCTTGGAGCGCTACAAGACCAGCAGCGACAGCGCGCGAGACGCCCGCGCTCCCAGGATTTGGACCGGCAACCGGAGGATCGTAATGAGCGAGCCGAATGAAGTTTCCCGGCGGGGCGCGTTGATGAAGCTGGGCATTCTCCTCAACGGAGCTATGGCTACTGTGCTGGCAGTGCCGATCATCGGCTACCTCCTCTCGCCTCTGCGCGGAAAGGCGTCGTATGCGGCATGGGTGTCTCTCGGGCCGCTCGGCCAATTCCCGGAAGGCCAGACGCGCCTGGCTACCTTCCGCAACCCCTCCGCGAGCCCTTCCGACGGCCAAACAGCCGACATCCCGTGTTGGGTCCGGCGCGTCGCGGCGCAGACTTTTCAAGTTTTCGCCATCAACTGCGCGCACCTCGGGTGCCCGGTCCGGTGGTTCGCACAATCGGGCCTGTTCATGTGCCCGTGCCATGGCGGGGTTTACTATGCGGACGGCTCACGCGCCTCCGGGCCGCCCGAGCGCGGGTTGTTTACGTATCCTTGCAGGATCGACGGTGATCAGCTCATGATTCGTGCTGGTGAATTGCCCACCCTGGCCCCAGAAGCTCGATTAACGCAGGGAGGGAGGAAGCCGTGCAGCGGCGCGTAAGCTGGATAAAATCGATCGGCGAATGGCTGGACCGGCGCCTGCAGATCGGGGACGGCATCCGCAACGCGGCCCTCCATCGCATACCGCGGTCCAGCGCAAGCTGGTTGTACGTCTTCGGCAGCGCGGCGCTGACCGTGTTCATCCTCCAGGTCGTCACCGGCATCCTGCTGGCTCTCGTTTACGTGCCCTCGGCCGCTGAGGCCTGGAACAGCCTTCAGACGCTCAACCATGGCATCACGCTGGGCTGGTTCGTGCGCGCCCTACACGGATGGGGATCGGAGTTCATGGTGGCGCTGGTGCTCATCCACATGGTCCAGGTGTTCCTGTTTGGGGCTTACAAGTATCCGCGGGAATTCACCTGGGTGATCGGCGTCTTCCTGCTGCTGATGACGCTGGGCATGGCCTTCACCGGCCAGGTGCTGCGTTTCGACCAGGACGCCTATTGGGGTTTGGGAATCGGGGCTTCCATCGCGAGCCGGGCGCCGTTCCTCGGCGGCTGGATGGTGAACCTGCTTCTGGGCGGTCCTATCATCGCGGGCAATACGCTCTCCCGCTTCTTCACGCTGCACGTGTTTGTGATTCCCGGACTGTTGATCGGTCTGGTGAGCCTGCACCTGCTGATGGTCTACAAGCTCGGCATCAACGAGTGGCCGATGCCAGGACGCTTGGTCCGGCGCGAAACCTACCTGAAGGAGTACGAGGAACTGATCGAGAAGGACGGCGTGCCCTTCGTGCCCGATGCGCTCTGGAAGGACCTGGTCTTCGCCGGCTGCATCCTGCTGGCGGTAGCCCTCTGCGCTGCTGTTTTGGGGCCCTTCGGACCGACGGGCCAACCGGACCCCACCATTATCCAAACGCTTCCGCGCCCCGATTTCTTCTTCCTGTGGCTGTTTGCTCTACTCTCGCTGCTTCCGCCGGAACTTGAGACTCCGTTCCTGATGATTGCGCCGGTCATTGGCATCGGCCTGCTTCTCCTGGTGCCGTTTCTTTCCGGCGAGGGCGAAAAGAGCTGGCGCCGCCGGCCGATTGCGGTTCTCACGGTCCTGCTGCTCGCTGTCTCGCTGGCGACGTTTACAAGGCTGGCGAGTTACACTCCGTGGTCTCCTGAGATGAACGCTTGGAGCGGAGAGCCCGTGCCTGAGCCTTACCTCAAGGACCGGTCTCCCCTGGAGAGGCAGGGTGCGCTGGTGTTTCAGGAGAAGCAGTGCCGCAACTGTCACAGGCTGGGTGGAACAGGCGGCGAGAGAGGCCCCGCTCTGGACGCGGTGGCCGTGCGCCTGACGCAGGACCAGCTCATTCGCCAGGTGCTGCAAGGCGGGGGCAACATGCCCGCCTACGGAAAGAATCTGAGCCCGGCGGAAACCACAGCTTTGGTGGCGTTTCTAATTACCCTTCATCCTGCCGGCCAGATGCCGGCGCGCGAGGCTTCCCTCGCAGGCTCACCGGCAGCAACCGGTGCGGCAAGTGGGAACTCCTCGTCCTCCAGCGGCCCCTAGGTCACCCATGCCCTCGTCCACGCAAGCCGCGGTTGAATCCTGGTCCCTTCCGATCCTTGCGACGTCAGCTCTGGTTGTGGTGGCACTGATTTATTTGGCGGGCTGGTTTCGTCTTCGAGGTGCCCTTCCAACGGCAGTCCCTGCCTGGCGATTAGGCGCGTTCCTGGGTGGACTGTTTTCCCTTTGGATCGCCGTGGGCTCCCCACTGTCGATGGTTGATCACGAGTTGCTCACGGCCCACATGATCCAGCACATTTTGCTGATGACCGTCGCTGCTCCCTTGGTTCTGCTCGGCGCGCCTGCACTCCCTTTCATGCACGGATTGCCGCAGAGTTTCGTTCGCGGCGCCTTGGGCAGCCCGTCGCGTTGGCCGGCGCTGCAAGGGCTCGGACGCATCCTCACTCACCCGGCGTTTTGCTGGCTGGCGGCCATGAGTACCCTGGTCGCATGGCACGTCCCGGTAGTGTTTGAGTTGGGCTTGAAGTCACACCTGTGGCATGCCGTGGAGCACGCGTCTTTTTTCGCGACGGGACTCTTGTTTTGGTGGCCCGTGGTGCAACCCTGGCCTGGCGTGGCGAAGTGGCCTCGCTGGAGCATGCCCCTCTACTTGTTCTGTGCGACGCTGCCGTGCGATGTGCTTTCGGCGTTTCTGGCCTTCTGTGACCGCGTGGTGTATCTACCCTACCTCAGCGAGCCCCGGCTCTTCGCGCTCTCCGCGCTTCAAGACCAGGAGTGCGCCGGCGCCCTGATGTGGACGTGTGCAACCTTCGTCTACTTGATTCCGGCCGTCATCATCACCATCCGGATTCTTTCGCCCTCAGGGACGCGCGCAGCGCAGCAGCTCCCAGCCGCTTTGCGCGCAGACGCCGGCCAACGCCTTTCTCAAGAAGTGCCGGCCGTCCAATAATGCGGCTGGGCTGGTGCGGAGGCGCTTTCTGTGGCACGGGAGATTCAGGCTCCCATGAGACATTGTGCCGCTTTGAAATCTGGAATTTGCCGTCTGAAATCCGAGTGAAGCTTGCCGGTTTACGGTGGAAGACTTCACTCGCTAAATTCTAATCCAAAGCATAAACAGTATCTGGGCGTACGGAGGCCCTGGCGATGCGGAATCAGGTCGACGGCGCGCCGGGTCTCGGCGAGAATGGTGCTATGGCCAACGGACTTCCTGTCGCTTACCTGGCCCGGCACGGCGAGACGGCGTGGAGCCTCACAGGCCAACACACGGGGCTCACAGACCTGCCGCTGACCCCGCATGGCGAGCAAAACGCACGCGCGCTCGGGCAGCGGCTCGCCGGCCTGAATTTCGCGAAAGTGTTTACCAGCCCGTTGCAGCGCGCGTCACGCACGTGTGAGCTGGCCGGTTTCCGGGGTGCGGCTGAAGTCGACCATGATCTGGTGGAATGGAACTACGGCGAATATGAGGGCAAGAGGACCGCAGAGATTCGCGCCGAGCGCCCGGACTGGCAGTTGTTCCGCGACGGCTGCCCGGGCGGTGAATCTCCGGGCCAGGTGGGTGCGCGTGCTGACCGTGTGCTGGCACGCGTGCGCGCCATCGAGGGCGACGTCCTTCTTTTCTCCAGCGGCCATTTCCTGCGTGTCTTCGCCGCACGCTGGCTCGCGCTGGAGCCGGCGGGCGGCAGGTTTTTCCTGTTGAGCACAGCGAGCCTGAGTGCGCTGAGCTATGAACATAAGCAGGCGCAGCCCGTGATTCGATTGTGGAACGACACTCGTCATGTGTGCACGTAGCCTGCATTTCTCGCTGGGATTCGAAAAGGGCGGGGCTGAAGAGTCTGTGTGAAAACTCGGCTGGCGCGTGCCGGGCCGTGGACCCCCGCCTGCGCGGGGGTGACGCCATTGGATTTGCGGGGTCTACCAAAACGCGTCATTCCCGCGAAGGCGGGAATCCACGAGTTTTCGCACGGACTCTTGAAGCCCCGCCCTTTTCGAATCCTGGTGCGAAATGCAGGCCAGCCCTTTCGAGTGAGTCCAAAGGAGCCGGTTTGCCGCGCTGATGCAAGTGTGAAGAGCGCGCTCGGGTGGGGACGAGAACTTCATGAACGTTAACCGCGACTCGTCGATTCTCCCTCCGTTTGCGCCGGAATACCGCGCCTCGGGCTTGCTGCTGCACGTTACGTCTTTGCCCTCGCCGTACGGAATTGGCGATGTGGGGCCGGCGGCACTATCGTGGATCGACCGCCTTCACGAAGCTGGCCAAAGCTGGTGGCAGGTGCTGCCGCTGAATCCCACCGGTTACGGTAACTCGCCCTACCTGCCTTTGTCTTCCTTCGCGGGGGATCCGCTTCTCATCAGCCTTGACGGGCTGATTCAGGATGAGCTATTGCGGGCGGGAGACGCCAAGGCTCCGCCGTTTCCGCAACACCGAGTCGATTACAAGGCCGTCAGTAAGTTCAAGTACGCGCTACTTGACAAAGCGTGGGCCAACTTCAGCTCGGGCACGCGCGCCGATCTGCGGCCCGCCTTCGAGAATTTTCTTCAAGGCCAGGCCCACTGGCTGGAGGACTACGCACTGTTCAGGGCGCTCAGGGCCAAGTTCCAGGGCACTCACTATCGCGAGTGGCCGGCCGAGCTGATTCGGCGCGAACCCGCAGCGCTCAACCGGGCCCGGATTGAAATGGCGAATCACATCGGCCGCGCAAGCTTCCGCCAGTTCCTGTTGTTTCGCCAGGGGGAGCGGCTCAAGGCGCACGCGCACAGCAAGGGCGTGGGTCTGATCGGCGACCTGCCTTTCTTCATTTCGCCCGAATCCAGCGACGTGTGGGCCCATCCGGAGTTCTTTCTCCTGGATGAGCGGCACCACCCGCGCTTCGTGGCCGGTGTGCCCCCTGATTACTTCGCCGAGGACGGACAGCTTTGGGGCAATCCCGTTTACGATTGGGATGCTCTGCGGCAGTCCGGCTATGGTTGGTGGATCTCCCGATTGCGGGCGCTGCTGGCCCACGTGGACGTGATTCGCCTGGATCATTTCCGCGGCTTCGCGGCGGCATGGCATGTACCGGCCGGAGCCGCCACGGCGAAGGTCGGTGAGTGGGTTCCCGGTCCGGGAGCGGATTTCCTTCAGGTGGTGAAGAGTGAGTTGGGCGCCCTTCCATTTATCGCCGAGGATTTGGGGATGATCACGCCTGACGTTTACGCGCTCCGCGACAAATTCCACCTGCCCGGGATGCGCGTTCTGCAATTCGCTTTCGACGGCGGTGCAGACAACCCGTATCTTCCGGAAAACTACGTTACCAACACGGCGGCGTATACCGGCACTCATGACAACCCTACCACGCGCGGCTGGTTTGAAGAGTTGCCCCCCGACCGACGCCAGAAAGTATCGAAGTACCTGAAGCTAAAAACGGCCGATGCCGGAGAGGTCGTATGGGACCTGATGGGCCTCGCCTGGCGGTCCGTGGCTGCGCTCGCCATGGCTCCACTCCAAGACCTGCTGAACTTGGGAAACGAGGCTCGGATGAACGTTCCCGGCCAGGCCGTTGGTAATTGGGAGTGGCGCGCGACGGAAAAGATGCTGTCAGGCAAATCA
>DATJYK010000416.1:0-20885 GCA_035578005.1 Terriglobia bacterium | reverse complement strand
GCCCGCGAGGGGTGCGGCGACAACAGAGTAAGTTCCCCACGCGTCGGCGCCAGAAACTGAGTAAGGTTCGGGTTGAGGTCGCGCAATGCATCAGAATACTAAAGTGAACAGTATTGGGTTGAAACCCCGCCCTTCCTCCGCGGTCCGAAGCTGGCGAGAAATACGGGTTAAAGGGTTTGCAAAAAGGCGATGAGCGCCTTTCTGTCTTTGGGAGACAGGCTCAATCCGTAGAGATGACCTGTTACCGGACGCGACTGAACACCATATCCCTTGAACCCGGTGGGAACGTAGTCTTCTCGCAAGCGCTCCGGGTTAAACCAATCCTCCAAGGTGGCGCACGAACCGTCGTGAGGAAACATGCCCCGATACCAGACGCCCTTGAGCGACGGCACTTTGTAAAAGCCGGTGCCGCGCCGCGTGTCAAGGGCGAGGGTTGGGTCTGAACCGAGCGAGACCGGGAGAATCTCAAACTCCTTGACCTCATCCGACGTAGGAGCGAATCCTTGGGCCAACGTCAGTTTGTTATTGGTGTAAAGCGGCGGCGTATGGCAGCGCGCGCAGCCTTCCCGTTCAAAAATCTCCTGGCCGCGTGCCGCGAGCGCATCGAACTTGTTGGGATTAGGCGGAGCTGTCAGCGAGTAGATGTAAAGCGCCAGCGCATAGAGCTGATCATCGCTGTAACGCGAACGTTCCGTGGGGTCCGGAAGCCTGCCAAATCCGATGCCGTCGGGGATGAAGCCCCCGTAGCGGGCCAGCGATCCCATATCCTGAGTGAGGGAGGCGTAGCTCATGAGGTCGCCGATGGACCTCTGGCGCACCAGTCCGGTGTGGTCCAGGAAACGCCTTTCCTTCAAGCCAATCAAATCGGGTGTCTGAACCGGGTGAAGCAAGCTGCTGCCGCCACGATCCGTGACCCCGGGCGGAATTGACCGCAGCGCGCCGGCAACTTCGGCGAGAGACATTCCATCCAGCCTGGCGCTGGGGCTCGATTTAATCCACGGAGCATCGAAGGACGCGCGCAAAAAGGTTCGTACCTGCGCCAGCAACTGGGTCTGGTTGCCGGTATCTCGCGCTAGCTCCGTGAGCCTCCAGGCCGCCGCCCGGTCAACCGGGAAGTTTCCTTGGGCTCCGTTGACGACGCTTCCGTCCGGCATCACGCGCGTGTGGCACATGGCGCACGATTGCTGGCCGAGTTCCACCCTGCCCTTGACGCGAATCACGTATCGGGCAAAGGGCAGCACCCCACCGGCGCTCACGGGCGTTTGGATGGCAGCGTACCAAGCCGGATCCCTGACGTTGTCCACCCCGACCAGGGACGATCCCCAAGGATCGCTGTCATAAGCAATCGGGGCCTCAAAAACCAACTCGCCCGCCCGAACCCAGTCGGCCTCAGTCCTCAGCGGGGGAGCGTGCGTCACACCTCGATCGTCGATGCCCCAGATAACCTGGGGCTCCTGCTGCTTCAGCCATTCGAGATAGCCCTCCGGCTCCGAAGCGGGGGCGTAAACCGGGTAGCTCTTGTAGATCGGCCGCCGCGGAATGCGGTAGTAGTAGTCCCAGGAGACTTCTACGGGCGAGACTTTGGGGTCTGCCAAAGGCAGTTGCAGGTTGGCGATCGTTCCCTCGTCCCAAGCTTGCGGAATGGCCCGTGGAATGGACGGATCACGAGGCGGTTGCGGAGTCGCGGAAGGGCCATCCGAGCGGGGCAGGGAATAGCCCGCGATGGTCAATCCTAACAACAGGAGCCTGAGTCCGCCGCGAAAATGTCGCATAGCCTTACCCACCAGTTTAACCTCAGTCGCGCACTTGATTCGGGGCGCCATTGAGAGATGCGGCCCAACGAGGGTGAGTATACAATCAGAGAGTCCGGATTCGAAGTCGAAGTCGAGTCCGTGGTTCAAGGGAGGAAATCCATGTTTCGTCTTGCCTGCTGTCTGCTGATGGCGGGGTTGGCTCAGGCCGCCACGCCAGTCTTCCAGACTTCGCTTGAAAGTCCGGGCCGGGATTGGACGGTGGTTCGCGGCTCCGCCACGCTGGACTCTGCAGTCTTGCATGAGGGGCGCAAGTCTCTTCGTGTGGAACGGGATGCTGCTTCCGGCGCGGGTTCCCAGGACGCGAGCGTCCGCCTGGCGCCGGTCGCACTCACCATCGGCAAGCGCTACGAGCTGAGCGGCTGGATACGAACCGAGGGCCTCGAAGTGCGTGATCTCGATCGTTCCCCCATCGCGGTCGGCGCCACGCTCTCCATGGCCTCGATGCCCTTCGATGTCCACACGGCATCCGTCGGCGGAACCCAGCCCTGGACCCATGTCAGCCTGCAGTTCGTGGCAAGCCGCGCCGAGGATCAGGTGCTGCTGACAGTCGGAAACGGTGGATCATTTAGCGGGAAGGTTTGGTTCGAAGGCATGTGCGTGGACGAGGTCGCATCATCCGGTGATGAGTGGCCGGCGCGAGACGCCGTCGAGACCTTTGGCCCCGCCTACCGCTACCCTGCGGCCGGTTGGATCTATCTCCATATCGAGGGCCAGCCCTACGAGCGTGGCTATCAGCACGGGCATCTGATGGCGCGCGAGATTCCCGAGTACATGGAGCGCTGCGCTGCCGTTCTTGGTTCGAAGGACCACTGGGACGACTATCGCACCACCGCCAACGCGCTTTTCCTCCGCGGCTTCGATCGGGAAATCCTCGAGGAGATGCGCGGCATCGCTGAAGGCGCGTCGGACGCCGGCGCCCGCTGGCAAGACCGGCGCATCGACCTGCTTGACATTGTGGTGGCGAACACCACCGTGGAGATGGGCGAACTCGGAAGCGCCGTTTCCACCACTCCCACCGGCCTTGAAGGCCTGAGCTTTGACACGCCGCCCTACGCCGGCAAGCACGATTCCGCACTTGACCATTGCAGCGCTTTTGCCGCCACGGGCCCTGCCACGCGCGACGGCAAGATGGTGATCGGCCACGTCACCTGGTGGCCGCTGACACTCGCCGAACAGACCAACGTGATGCTTGACATCAAGCCGGCCTCCGGCCATCGCATGCTCATTCAGAGCTATCCCGGCGGCATCGAGAGCGGCACGGACTGGTATCAAAATGATGCCGGAGTAGTGCTCACCGAAACCACCATCGATCAGACGCCGTTTAATCCGCGCGGCACGCCGGTGGCTTTTCGAGCCCGCAAGGCCATCCAGTACAGCGACAACATCGACGATGTCGTGCGCATTCTCAGCGACCAGAACAACGGCCTCTACACCAACGAATGGATCATGGGCGACGCCAAGACCAACGAAATCGCCATCTTTGACCTGGGCACTCACCACACCAAACTGTGGCGAAGCTCCAAGAACGAATGGTTTGGCAACACTCCGGGATTTTATTGGGGCGACAACAACGCCAAGGACCTGAGCGTTCGCCTGGAAGAATATCCCGATCCCAAGGGCGATCCCGATTACATTCCCTATGTGGATGGGCCGCGCGATATGGCCTGGCAGGAACTCTATCGCAAATATCAGGGCCAGATCGACGAGCAGTTCGGCTTTCTGGCTTTCCGCACCGCCCCTCTGGTGGCGCTCAGCACCATGGATGCCAAGGTGACGACGGCAGATATGGCGTCTCATCTCATGGTGTGGGCTGAAATGGGCAGGCCTAACCAAACGGCGTGGCTGCCCAACAAGAAGCGCGACTTCGCCAAAGACGACGGCCTCTATCCCTCGGGCTACTACCTGTTCGACGCCGAACCTTCGAGCACCTTGCGCGCGGAGATTCAGGAAAACGAGAAGGCCCGCCTGACGGCATCGCTCGATCCGCCGGCGGGTCCCCCGGACCCGCCCGCCAAATCCTATGACGGGCGCCTTTGGAAAGGTTGGGTGCTGCCCGCCTCCGACGCCGACACCTGGTTCGTGGCGGGTTCAGCCGCGTACGCGCGCGTGCTTGGATCGAAGGATGTTGAAGAGACGCTGAACGCACAACGCGCAATCTGGCGCGGCCTGCAACTGGCGCCCGATACTCCTCTGAATCGCTATCTGCGCGAGCAGTCGAAAGGCGTCATGTTCCTCGACTCCCTGCGCATCAAGATAGGCGACGACGCCTTCCTCAAGCTGATGAACGAATACTTCGCCGAGAACACCACCAAGACGGTCACCGCGCAATCGTTCCTCGCCAAGGCGGGCGTGCAACTCGGCGCCATCGATCCTCCCGACGGCCCCGCCTATCTCACCAACGACATCTGGCGGCGCCTGCCTTCGGCGGTGATTATCTACGGCACCTTGCGCGACGCGGGAGCGAACCGTTACGCTGCGGAACAGTTGCAGGACCGGTTTCTCGATCGGTACCAGAGCGAGGTGCCGGTCTTCAAGGACTTCGAAGTTTCGGACGAATTGCTGCGCCATCGCGACGTGGTGTTCGTCGGTCGGCCCGAGGCCAATTCGGCGCTCGCGCTATGGGCACCCAAGCTTGGCCTCGACTACCAGGGAGCCGGTTTCAAGATCAATGGCCGGGCTCATGATGACGAGCGCGAGGCACTCATTCTGGCGGCATCGAATCCGCTCGATGCGGCGCACATGGTGTTGGTGGTGGCAGGCAATGATGCACTCAGTACTGTGAAAGCCCAGGGAGCGAACCTCTCCTCCAACGAGTACGTGGTGTTAAACAACGCCGGTCACGAGGGCGGCTTTCTCACGAACGCCTCTTCGTCTGCTCCGGCTAGCGCTCACAACCAAGATCGCGGCGCGACTACGGGGTCTCCGGGCGGAGGACGGTAGAGCTGAGAGTGAGGGGATTGCGAGAATGGAGTGGTCGCTTGAGGGTAGCGACGCGTGTTGAACGAGCGTTGGGACGCGCTGCAGGGCGCGTCCCAAGCGGTCGCTGGCGAGCTTCGTAGTTTAGAATTCGTATCGCAACGCAAACTGCATCACACGCGGGCTGGTCAAGAGCCCCGTGTAATTGCCGAAGGACGATGAGACATCGATTTCGGGCGCGTTCGATTGGACGTTAAAGCGGTTCCAGTTAGGCACGTTAAAGACCTCCCAGCGGAACTGCAGGGACTGGCCTTCGCCCCACGGCATCTTCCAGCGCTTCGCCAGCCCGGTATCGAGCCCGATGGTACCGTCGCCGCGTACCGGATTGCGAACGCCTGAGGCACCGGGCAGGGTGAAGGCAAAGTCGCCGAGCGCCGCCGCCTGCTGAGTGGCGTTCCCGAACATGTTCACGGTGCCGTCGCCTCGCTTCGTGGTTTGCATCACCGGCAGGGTGCCTAGCGACGTGGCGTCTCCGCCGAGCTGCCAGTTGGTAGGCCACTCGTATCCGTTGGACATGCTGATGGGGAAGCCGCTGGTAATGCGGAAGAGCCCGGAGAGTTGCCAGCCGCCAATCAGCGCCTCGGTAAGCCCGTGAGCACTGCTACCCCACGCGTGGCCGGCACCAAAGGGAAGTTCCCAAATCCAGTTGGCGTTCACCTGGTGCGTGGCATCAAAGTCAGACAGCCCGCGAAGCTGCTTATGATCCCAGGCGTTGATAATCTGGCCGCCGAGTCCTCCCCAGGCGCTAATTCGCCCGGCGTCTGAGGAAAGGTCGATGGACTTGGAAAGCGTGTAGTTGAAGTCGAACTGCAGGCCTCGGTTGAACCTCCGGCGCATCGTTACCTCCAAAGCGTGGTAGTCCGAATTGGACATGGTGCGCCATGCGTACAGCGATGAATATTGCGCGCTGTACAAAGCGAAAGGCCCATACTTGCTGCAGCCGTTGGGGCATTGCAGCCCCGGCAAGTCCATGTAGAATGTGGCCGTGGTTTCATTGTGCAAGTTGCTGCTGAAAATGTCGTAGGCGGCTTGCAGAGGGCTGCAATTCACCACCGTGCTGCCGCAAGCATTAAAGCTGGTGCCGGCCACGTTCGGAAACAGGTCAGCCCAGTATTGAGAGCTCTTGCCCACCATTGCAGGCGTGATCTGCGACACCGTTACTCCGGCGTTGGCCAGCCGCGAAAGCGCTGAGGCAGCGGTGTAATACTCCACGCCGTTGGCCGGGTCCACCAGGTTGAGCGGTTGGGCCAGGTCCTCCTGGCTCATCAGCCGGTGCGCGAGATGACCCACGTAGGAGGTTTCGAGGGTCATATTCCGCGAAAGCTCTCGGGTGATGGAGAAGTTCAGCATGTAGGTGTACGGTGTCTTCAAAGTATCGTCCATGCCCCAGGCGATAGCGAAACCGCCGTTGTCGAGGCTGGCGGGCGGCGTCTGCGGGAACGTGCCGGGCGGCGCCGGAATGAAGATCGTGCCGCCACCCGTATTCGCCGCGGCGCAGCCGGTGGTTGGAATCACATTCAAGCTGGTGAGCCGGGCGGCGCAGTCCTGGGTCTGAATTCCTGCCGGGTTGCTGAGGGTGGTGGAAAGCCCGAAGGAGCCGCTCGAATCGAAAGTATTAAGAATGTTCATGCCGAAGTGATCGTACGCCATGCCAAAGCCCGCCCGGATCGACGTTTTGTCGCCGTTGCCGAAAAGCTTTTGCAAAAACGACGAACTTGGGTGAGGCGAGTAGGCGAAGGAGAAGCGCGGAGCAAAGTTGTTGTAGTCCCAGTGATAAAGCCCGGGCGCATTGTTGGCGGGCCCGCCGAGGCCGAACTGGATCAGCGGCAGCGCGTTGTCGGGAACTCCTGTAGAACCATTCATGCCGCGCTGGTTAAACCACTGCCCTAGGCTGAACGTCGGGTGTACCTGATAGCCACTTACTTCCCAGGGGGGCGAGGCAAGCTGCCAGCGCAATCCATAGTTGAGAGTGAGGTTAGGTTTGAGCCGGAACGAATCCTGGCCGTAAAACTCGTAGTCCCGCTCATCAAAGTGCCGCTGAATCGCCGTTCCCTGCGGCAGCACCTGGCCGCTCTTGTTGTAGTTGTAGGTCGCGTCGACTTCAGTCACCATTCCGAGCAGAGCGATCATGGGGAAGTCGTACGAGTTCGTGAAGCTATCGTCAACGGCCGGATAGCCGTTCGCCGCCGGATCGAATGAAGTGCCGGTGCCGGCGATGCCGGACGGGTTCAGCCAGGACGCGTTGGTGATGCCGTCACTGAACGAATTCTCCAGGCTCGACCGAGGGTTGCTGACGAACCGCACCACGCCGCCGAGCTGCAGCGTATGGCGGCCCAGCGTCCAGGCAAGATCGTCGCCGATGTCATGCACCGGGAGTGTGAAACCATGGCTGCGAGTCACGCCCTGGTCGATGCCGCGGAAATAGTTCCAGGGCTGGTTCGAGTCACCGAGGTAGTTCAGGCTTTGGCGCGTCAGACCCCAGTGGAGTGTGTTGACTTTGGTGGCGCCGAGATTCGAAATCAGGCCCAGCACGAAGCCTTTGCTGAAATTTTCCTCAGTGGTTTCCGGGGGAGTTCCTGGCAGAAAGGCCGGACTGACGACGTCAACGTCGTTCATCAGGTTACCGCGCCAGAAAAGGGTCTGTGTGCCGCTGGAATTGAGGTGGAGGTCGAAGCGCGCGATGTAAGTGTCAAAATTGTTGTCCACGGGCGCGGCAAAGCGGAAGCCGCTGTAGTTGTAACCATCACCCACGGAATTGTCGTTGGGCATGGGGAATGACTGAAAATACTTCAGCATTGTGGGGTTTGGGCCCTGGCCGAGAGGATCCATAGCCGTGATCTGCTGGGGGCTCAGCATGTCAACGTTGCCGTTGGTGTCGAGGTATTTCACGACGCCCTCGCGCAGCGAGGCGCTGGGAATAGTGCGCACCACGCTTTCGCCCTCGCGGTCGCGCTGAAAGTCCGCATTCAAAAAGAAGAAGGCCCTGTCTTTCTTGATGGGCCCGCCCACCGCGCCGCCAAAAATGTTGCGGATGAGCTGTGGAGCTTTGTCCGGCTCTCCACTGGAAAGCTGAGCCTGCTTAATGAACCAGTCATTGGCGCTGGTGGCCGTGTTCCGGTTGTACTCGTAGAGCGCGCCATGAAAATGATTGGTGCCGCTCTTGCTCACCAAGTCCACCTCGGCGCCCGACGACCGTCCTACGTCGGCATTTTCATTGGTGGTGGTAACGCGGAATTCCTCCAGCGAATCCGGCGTCATGCGCAGCACGGAAGTGAAGGCATATCCGTTTACTTGGTCATTCACGTCGACGCCGTCCAGGGTCACGTTCGACTGATCGCTTCGCGCCCCATTTACGGCCCCGCTGCGGGTGTCTGTATCCAGGTCAATGTCGGGCCGGTTGCTGGTGAACACCACGCCCGCCTGGAGGCTCAGCAGGTCCACCACGTTACGCGACTCGATCGGCAGCTGCTTCACCTGGTTCTCGTCGAAGGCGTTGCCCATCGTGGCATCCGTAGTGTTCATCAGCGGCGCTTGGGCGGTGATTTCAACCGTCTGAGTTGAGCTGCCCACCTCCAGCTTGGCGTCAACAGTGGTAGGAGTGCTCACCAGCAGCGTCACCGGGGCTTCGTAGGTGCGAAAGCCGGCGGCCTCCACTCTCACGCGGTACTCGCCCGGGACCACCTGCAGAAACTCATAGACACCGTCTCGCCCCGTCTTGGTGGCATGGCTGGCGCCTGTGGAAGGATTGAAGAGGGTAACCTGCGCGCGGGGAACCACCGCGCCGGTTGCATCAGTAACCGTACCGCGCAACGAACTCGTGGCCTGCCCCCAAGCCCACGAGACGGAGAGAATTACAGCAGCAAACAATAGTCCTAGCTTTCGATACACTCCTCCGTAAACCATGGCTTACCTCCTCCGGTTGTCACCATGACGATGTTCCCTTCTAACAGCAGTTGTCCCGAGAAGCGCGGAGGGGTCTCAAACCGCCCCTTTATTCGACGGCCTGCGAGCCTGGCAGCCGAAGAAGCGAAACGAAGCTTATAACCATGCGTAACACCCGACTGGGTAACCTTATATATCGCCCTTGCAAGCGAGTGTCAACCTATTTTCACTTATGCAGAATATGAAGCATTCTGATTTCTTAAATCTTAAATTGTCTAATCCGGGAGACGACCGACAGCCCACGGTCTTGATAACAGCCTTTCTCCACCGCACCCCGCCCACGCACGGGCGCTGACCCTGTCGCCCACTCTAATGACCGAGAAGTGTGGTATACCAGGGGAGGAGTCAGGGGTTACGGATCAGAAGCGGCTTTTCAATCGAAAATCGCCAATCGACAATCTAAAATCAAATGATGGGTTTTCTCCTTTGGTGCATTCTGTTGGTCCTGTGCTGGCCGTTGGCCATCGCAGCCCTGGTGCTCTACCCGCTTGTGTGGCTGTTGCTGCTGCCGTTTCGAATCGTCGGCATCGCGGTGGGCGGCGTGCTTGAGTTGCTGTGGGCCATAATCACCCTCCCGGGGCGCGTGCTTCGCGGTCCCAGACGCGCGTGAAAGGCCAGCTAATCGGGAGTGCCGCTTGGCGCGCGGACTCGCATCTCAAGCCCTGCGGCTTCTGATTCGTTTGCCTTTGTTTAGCGGACGCAGGTCGATGGCTGCCTGGCTCGGTGCCGGGCTGGCCAGCCCCTGATACGAGGAGGTTGCACCCAGAATGGCGGTGGGATGAAAAGCGTCAGTTCATGCCGCAGCTCCTGAAACCCTGTCAGCCTATTTGCCCGGAGACAGGTTTGAACTCTGGAGATCAGACTGAAGTTCCAGCTTGTTCCGCCGTCCCAGACTGGCCCTCAGTTGGTTGCACTGCCGGGGTGTGAAGAACAAATAGCTCCAGTTCATAAACCGTAGGTTGTCCGGAGTCCACAGGCCACGCATAAGCCCGCTCGACGAGTGCGCGTTCGGCCCCAGCAGCAAATGGCCCACCTCGTGGGCGATGGCGTGGCCTAGGATTCTATGGGCTCGTGCGTCCCCTCGAACGGCCAATTCGTCAACCTTGGCGTAGAAGACGGTGGCTACACACTCGCGCTCGTCGTCGGGGCAGCGCTGGGCAAAGCCAAGGGGACCGTCATTCGTGGGCACTCTCGCAGCCATGGAAGCCGTGATGAGCCGAACCACAAAGTCTGTAGTTCGCGCCTTCTGCTGGCAGGCTGGATATCTCTCGAATTCTTCGGGTGACAGCGGGCAATCAATCCACATCGCTTCAACATCTGCTGCTCTGAAAATGGCGGCCACCACTTGACGGGCGTTTAGTAGAAACTCCGAATCCAAGTGAGCGTAGTTGTAGACTCGCAAGGTGACTTGCGGCCGCAAGTCTGACACCGACGGCTTGATGGAGTCCGCCTCGGACGCAGCATTCGGCGAGTGGCTAGGTTCTGAAGACTGGGCGAACGCCAAGCCGGCCCACGAGATCAGTCCCACAAGAACAACGGGCAGGGCGGAAGACGATTCTCTGGGAGGCCGATCGATCCAGCAGTTCCCCTCTACGTGTCGCCTCTGTCGTCCCGCCCAAGAACCCCATCTGACCTCCGGTTCCATTTCGCCCTCCGCGGCTGGTTGCGCGGCTAGGCGAACTTGAGCTAGGCGAGTCAGTGCCTCAATGCAAGGCTGATCATAAATGCATCATTTTGGGTCATAAGCGGA
This sequence comes from Terriglobia bacterium, assembly GCA_035578005.1. Taxonomy (GTDB): domain Bacteria; phylum Acidobacteriota; class Terriglobia; order UBA7540; family UBA7540; genus Gp13-AA77. Next base: position 10,403 of record DATJYK010000416.1, on the reverse strand, counting down.
TCTGCTTTGAAAAGAGTGTGTTACCGAATATTTTGACCAGGGATGGTGGCGAGCTTTCAGCTGTCGGCTTACAGCATTTGGCGAGAGGCTGGCCCAACCAGCGGCTGAAAGCTGCTCGCTCAAAGCTCTTTCGTTGCCACCGTTCCGACGTTTGCCGGAGTTACTGCGATGGTCAAATAACCGAATCTTGCGAGTTTGGAAGTGATAGAATCCTGCAAGTATCGCAGGTGTAACATGCCGGGGGTTGACCGCTCGTCGCCGAGCTGCATTCGCTTCGAAGGGTTTGAGATCGACCTTCGAGCAGGCGAGCTGCGTCGCACCGGTGACGAGAATGGGACCAAGACCACCCGGTTGGCCGAGCAGCCCTTCCGCATCCTCACCATGCTCCTCGAGCGCCCCGGCGAGGTGGTAACCCGCGAGGAGATCCGCAAGCGGCTTTGGCCCAATGACACCATCGTCGAATTCGAGCACAGCATCAGCGCGGCCATGAACCGGCTGCGGCAAGCGTTAGGCGACTCAGCCGAAAATCCCCGTTACATCGAAACCTTGGCCCGCCGAGGCTATCGGTTTATCTGCCCTTTGCAGGACGTAGGGGCGGGGCTTGTTTCCGCCCCCGAGGAACACACCGTAGGGGCGGGCGTTGTGCCTGCCCAAGATGGGCGGCCGTCGGATGTGCCGCAGGAGCTGGGAGCGCGGGCGTCTCGCCCGCTCCCCTGGGGACTTGTCCCCAAGCAGGACGCGCCGGTCGAAGAAAGTCGCAAGTCGGACGACAAGAAGGCGGGCGGGACGCCCGCGCTCCCGGGTAGCTTGATCGGCAAGAAGATTTCTCACTACCGCGTGCTCGAAGTCCTGGGCGGCGGCGGGATGGGAGTGGTCTACCGGGCCGAGGACATCAAGCTGGGACGTGGCGTGGCGCTCAAATTCCTACCGGAAGAACTAATCGCCCATCCCCAGGCGCTGGAGCGCTTCGAGCGCGAGGCGCGCGCCGCCTCGGCCCTCAATCATCCCCACATTTGCACCGTTTATGAATTTGGCGAACACGAGGGACAACCCTTCATCGCCATGGAGTTGTTGGAGGGGCAAACACTGGGCCACCTGGTTGGCGCTGTAGCGGCGGTCTATGACCGCCGAGCCTCGGACGGCGCTCATAGAGCGCCGCTACAGATCGACACTTTGCTGGATATTGCCATTCAGACGGCCGACGCCTTGACCGCCGCTCACCAGAAAGGGATCATCCATCGCGACATCAAGCCGGCCAACCTGTTCATCACCACGCGGGATGAGGTGAAGATTCTGGACTTCGGGCTGGCGAAGCTGACTGCGGATAGTGGAACGGGATGCCCGTGCCACAGCGGGCGAGACACCCGCGCTACTGTTGAGCCTGACCGGCGTAGCCATGGGCACCGCCCCTTACATGTCACCTGAGCAGGTGCGAGGCGAGAGGTTGGACGCGCGCACTGATCTGTTTTCATTTGGGCTGGTGCTTTACGAAATGGCCACCGGCCATGTCGCTTTTGCTGGTGAAACCGTCGCGGAGGTGCACGAAGCCATTGTCAACCGTGCGCCTGCGCCGATGGGCGAGTTGAACCCCGATGTTCCGCCGCGGATGGAAGAAATCATTGGCAAGGCGCTTGAGAAGGATCGCGAAACGCGCTATCAAAGCGCGGGCGATCTGCTGGCTGACTTAAAGCGACTGAAGCACGAGACGGACTCTACTGTCGCGCCGCTACAACAGCGCTGGCCTTTGTGGGTGGCAGGATCGCTGGCGATGATTCTCGCCGGAGTCGCGGTGGCATGGTTCGCGTGGCACCGCGTAGGAACTCGGTTGGAACTGGCGGAGCGCCAGCTCACGGCCAATCCTCTGGAAGATTGGGTGGTGAGCGCCGCCATTTCCCCGGATGGCAAGTACGTGGCTTATGTTGACCAGACGGGACTCCTCCTGCGCTCGATCGACTCCGGCGAAACTCATCCTACCGCTGTGCCCGCCGACCTATGCAGCCGGATTTGGGGCGTGCGTTGGTTCCCGGATGGTGGGAAGTTGGTCGCCGAGGTAGCCGGTTCAGACGGAATGGAACTCTGGGTCATTTCGGTCCTGGGCGAGGCGGCACCCTACTTGCTTTACCGGCATGGCTCTGGGCCGGCGACAATCTCACCGGACGGACGGCTGATAGCCTTCCGGAGAAGCGATTATGCGGATACCAGCGTTAACCGGGAACTGTTGGTCGGCAGCGTCAATGGGGAGGCGCCACACAAGTTGCTGACATCGGGAGAGGACCAAGACATGGCTAGCCCAGCCTGGTCGCCGGACGGCCGCTGGATCGCCTATCTCAGGAACTGGACTGCGCAGGGTTCCGTGAGTTCTTCCATCGAGGTTCGGCCAGCCAGCGGCGGCCCAGCCAAGACTCTGGTATCGGAGTCGAGTTTGCCCAAGTCAACTCTCTTCTCTCCCTTGCAGTGGGAGCGGTATCTCGCTTGGTTGCCCGACTGACGCCTGGTGTTCGCCATCAGGGAAGCATCCCCTAGAAGCCAATTGAAATATGGCCTGTGGGCGGTCCGGGTGGACCTGCAGAAGGCCGGAGCTGCCGGCAAGCCAGAACGACTGGCACAGTGCACTGACTTTGAGCCTCGGGAGATGACCTTTACCGAAGACGGAAAGCGGCTGGCCTTCCTTAAGCAGCACATTTGGGAGGACGTGTACTTGGGCGAGCTCGGCCCGGATGGCGCCAGCATGAAGCCGCCCCGCCGCTTCACCCTCGATAATCGGGGAAGCTATGCCAGTGGCTGGACGCGCGACAGTAAAGCTCTTCTTTTTTTCTCCTTGCGAAATGGGAAAGACGTAGAGGTCTTCAAACAGGGTCTGAACGACAGCGTCGCCGAAACCATTGTCGAAGGGCCTGGCGCCGTCGGGAGTGCCCGCCTAAGCCCCGACGGCTCCTGGATGTTATACGTGGAATCGGACCACAGAGCGCCGGGCGCGCCTCCTTCTCCGGAACGGCTGATGCGGCGGCCAGTTGCTGCGGGATCGCCCGAAATGGTACTCGAGCAACCTGCGGTGGATTACCGGTGTCCCGTCAAGCCAAGCTCGCCATGCGTTCTCGGTCAGAAGGAAGGAAAGCAGGAGGTTTTTTATGCGCTCGACCCGGTCCGCGGCAGAGGGGACCGTCTCGGCACCATCGAGGTCGGAGATGATTACAACTGGGGAATCTCACCTGATGGTTCACGCCTGGCGTTGATTGACCAGCAGAAGTACACGGGACGAATCGAATCGTTGATCCTCTCAGATGGAACCTGGCATGAGATTTCCATGGAGCCGGGGTGGGGCCGCCTTCAATCGATAAGCGGGGCAGCCAATGGGAAGGGCTTCTTCGTGACCTCCGTGCTGCCGGACTCGTACAACCTGCTTTATGTCACGCTCGCGGGTAAGGTGAAACCTCTCGTGCGCAACGGCCGTCGTCAGTGGATGATTAGCCCCTGGGCGTCTCCCGACGGCAAGTGGCTGGCGTTTCAGGCTCAGACGTGGGACAGCAACGTCTGGATGCTTGAGAACTTCTAGTTAAGCCTCGGCGCCGCCTGCGCACTCCAAGGCGATATTCCTGGGAGCGCGGGCGTCCCGCCCGCTCGTCGAAACTGCAAGTAGCGGGCAAGATGCCCGCGCTCCCGGGCCGGGCAGCCTGCAGCCTGACGCGCTCGCCAAGGCCCCGTAGCACAGCCATTCTTGGTTATGCAAACGAACAAACCCAGGCAGGAGTGCCCGTGCATGGAGTTTGTAGATTTGCAGCATGGCCAAGATGGCCATGCCACAGCCCGCAAGATAGCGTGGGGCTCGCTTGCCCCGCCGACCTGCCAGCACTCGATCAAGGGTCGTCCTCCCGGTCGCCCGCGCACAGGTTAATGTAGCCTAGAACAAGTGCCTATATAACGCATCAACAAACTTATTGACATTAACTTAGAGGCGTGGCAGACTGTGGCTTTGGTTGTGGCCCGGATGCAACTCGTGGCGTTGCTAACCGGTGCGCGGGAGGTCACGATTGCCAGCATAGGTAGCCGATAGTGGGGAAATGAAATGAAGAATGTTACGAACAAAGCCATTAGGGTGCTGAAAACAAAGGAACGGATTTTTGAAAGCCAATAGGCCTATGAAAATACAACGGTTGTCCGCTCAAAGCCAATAAGGTTACTGATGGGCAAGGGCTTAGCTACTTCGAGAGACTAAGGGGGCGCTGACCGGTGCAGGGGAGCCCAGCGTCCTTCGGACGGGATTTCGTCACGGCCTCAGATGGAGCCACCGGGCGAGTCGAGACAGCAAAAGATCACGAACAAACCCAGCATCTTATTGAAAACAAACAGTGGACTTTTCAGGAACCCAGCAAATATCTGAAAAATAAGTTGTTAATGGAGATAACCCAGCATGTGTGTGATAACAAGCCACTTGATTTCGAGCCCGGTCACAGATCTGGCGAAAACCGGAGGCGAACAGCTATTCTCGGCAAACAAGGCGCCGGTTTACGTCTACCGTCCTGGAACTTGTTGCGCTGGCGTGATGGTTGCAGTGGTCGAAGGCGGGGCGGAATTCATGGGCAGAGCGAAGGCGTAAAGTGTATCTTGCACGGCCATCACCACATACTGCCGCCCGTCAAGCTGGTAAGTCATAGGGCCATTTTCCATTTCGCCGCCCGCGCTGAGGTGCCACAGGGTGTGGCCGGTGCGCGAATCGAGCGCCAGCAGGTTTCCGTTGTTGTCTGCGGTGAAGAGAAGGCCGCCCGCCGTCGTCAGGATGCCGGCCGAGCCTTCGCTGTCGCCGAGCTCGTGGTCCCACACTACTTTGCCGGTGCGATAGTCGAGAGCGCGCAGCGCCGAGTCGCTCCACAGGCCGCGGTCCCGGCCGCCCCAGCCCTCGGCTTTTCCGGTGGCGGTGAGATAGAAGATGCTGAACGTTCGTTGAGCGCGCACGTAAAACAGCCCCGTGAGCGGACTGAAACTCGGCGCCATCCAGTTGGTGGCGCCGTCGGATGCGGGCTCAACCAGCGCGCCGTCAGGGCGGGGAGCAAGCTCAGGCTTGGGAATCGCGTGCCCTTGCGAATCAATGCCGGAGGCCCAGTTGACGTCGATGAAAGGAGCCGTCACCAGATGCTGGCCGTTGCTGCGGTCGAGCACAAAGAAGTAGCCGTTGCGGCTGGCCTGGGCAAGGAGCTTGCGCGGCTTGCCATCGATTTCGGCGTCGAAAATCACCGGGGTTTCGACGGAGTCCCAGTCATGCACGTCGTGGGGCGAGGTCTGATAGGCCCAAACCAGCTTGCCGGTGTCGGGATTGAGTGCCACCACCGAGCAAGTGTAAAGGTTGTCACCCGGGCGCGCCTCGCCCACCAGCACCGGATTGGGATTGCCGGTTCCCCAGTAGAGCAGGTTGAGATCGGGGTCATAGGTGCCGGTCATCCAGGTCATGCCGCCGCCGTGGGAAATGGCGTCCGAATTCTTCGGCCAAGTCTCCGACCCAGGCTCGCCGGGCTTCGGCTCCACATACCAACGCCATTGGAGCTTTCCGGTTGCCGGGTCAATCGAGTCGAGGAAACCCGGAATATCGGTGACATCGCCGGAGACGCCGACAATCACGTGATTGCGCACCACCAGCGGCGACATGGTGGAAAAGTAACCAAGCTTGGGATCAGCCAGCTCGATGGTCCAGCGGACGGTGCCATCCTTCGCATTGAGGCTTACCATGTGGGCGTCGGGAGTGGTGAAGTAGAGCCAGTCCCCGTACATGGCCACGCCCCGATGGCCGATGTGGTCCCCCTGCGACGTCCGCTGGTAATGCCAGATGCGGCGGCCGGTGCGCGCGTCAATAGCCCAGACGTTGTCGGGAGTGGTGAAGTACAGAATGCCGTTCACCACGAGCGGCGTAGACTTGATAGAGGCGGAATTCGCCCGAAAGATCCAGCCGATGGAGAGCGAACTGACATTGGAGGCGTTGATTTGGTCAAGCCGGCTGAAGCGGCGGCCGGAGTAGTCGCCATTGTACGTAGGCCAGCTATCGGCCGGAGGGGCCAGCAGGTCCTGCGGCGCGAGGCCTTGCGCCTGCAGGCGGGCAGGCCGCGCGGAGAATCCAAAGGTCAGCATGAGAGAGGCTACTATAGTAAGCCTAGCATTACCAGTACAAACGGTCATTTTAGGGTTTCCAGGTAGGCAAAAAGATTGTGAAATTCCTCATCGGTGATGCTGTTGAGCAGCGCCCGATGCGCAGCCAGCGGGTCATGGACCTCCACTTTGACCTGGTCGCGCGCGTAGGAACGGTACCAGCCCGACGAATCGCGAAGCGACACCGAGAATTCGTCGAGCCGCACCAGGCTGCCCTTCACTTGCTCGCCGGAGGGCAGCGATACGGTGACGGTGGAAACGGGGGCTTTCTCGGGATAGAGCATCCGCGCCTCGAGCTCAAGCGGCGAGTACTTATTGCCGACGCCTTTAAGGTCGCCGCTCGGCGAATGGCAGCTCTTGCAGCCTCCGGCGCCGTTGAAGTATTCCTCGCCGGCCTGGGCGTTGCCGGTGAGAAGCTTCGAAAGCGCATAGGTTTTTGGCAGACGCGCCGAATCCAGGGACTCCTGGCCGCGAGCGTGAAGGAAGGCCGCGATGGCCTGAATCTGATCGCTGTTCAGAGGCAGCGGCGGCATGCCCTTGTCGGGACGTCCGTTGAGAATCACCTGGCCAATGAGGTTGCCCTTCACGTCGTCGGCCACAAGCTTGGAGCGGATCAGGTCCGGGCCACGCCCGCCGGTGGCGTCAGGGCCGTGGCAGAAGGCGCAGCTTTGCTGAAACTGCTGCCTGCCGTGCTCCACAATTTCAGGGGAAGGAGCTTGGGCGGCGCGCACCACGCTCAAGGGGCCGTTCAACAGCGTAAGAACGAAAATGCCGGTTGCACAATTTGGACGCCGCAGCGCCAGCCTGAACTTCACGCGCTCCCTCCATCGAAAGTCGAGTCTGTCTGCTTTGGGATGCTTCTCTTGCGATCAGACCGATCAACTATCATACTCATTCGAGGCCAGGGTTGGCCAGACGGTGTCGGATCGGGTAGTGAGTCAATTCGACGTAGGGGCGGCCCTTGTGGCCACCCATTCAAGGCAGGGCTGCTACTTGGGCGGCCACAAGGGCCGCCCCTACGTCGAATCGACCCACTAACTCGGATCGCGCGGATTTTGGCACGCACAGCGGAACGGGAAGTGTTCGGCGCCGCAAAACGCATCCCAACAGTCCCGGGATTTACATTGTGGACGCGTGCGGGAGTTGAAAGCCGGAAATTCCAGGGGAGAATTGATGCCGCGCAACACCGAGCGAGTTGCCATTGCGATCGCCACAGTGCTGCTCATCACAGCGACACAATCTTTGTCTGCTCAATCGCCGCAAGCGGACCGCATTTTGGAGCCGATTGATAGCATGTTCGCGGTCCCGTTGCAGGGTACCGTCCGCCCGATGTCCCGAAAATGACCTGGGGCCCGTGGACGAGTCTTTGCGGCTCGAGAACATGGCCCTCATGTTCAAACTCACCGATGGCCAGCAAGCGGACCTGACAGAGCTGCTGGACGAGCTACAGAATCCTCTGTCGCCGCACTTTCATCAATGGCTCACGCCGGAAGAGTTTGCGGACCGATTTGGACTCAGCCACGCCGACATCGCGAGAGTGGTGGCCTGGCTTCAAGCACAAGGCTTCGAAATCACCCATACCGCGCGCGGCCGCAACTCGGTTTCATTTTCAGGTACTGCAGCACAAGTGCGAGCCGCCTTCGGAACGGAGATTCACCAATATCTCGTGAATGGGAATCTGTACTACTCGAACGCCACGGAGCCTGCTATGCCCCGCGCTCTGGCGGAAGTCGTGCTCGGCATACAGGCGCTGGACAATTACCCTCTGAGGCCGCGCGCCGTCGTCCGCAAAGTGAAAGAGCCTGCAGCGCACTTTACCTCGGGCGTCACCGCGAACACCTTCGTGGCTCCGAGCGACTTCGCGGTGCTCTATGATCTCAACGCGCTTTACAGTGCCGGGATCGATGGCAAGGGGCAGTCGATCGCGGTCGTGGGTCAGACAGACCTATACAACGGGGGTAGTGATATTACGGCTTTCCGCAGCGCCTCGGGCCTCTCGGCCAACGCCCCACAAATCATCCTGATTCCCGGCGCAACTGACCCCGGCGTAGTTTCCGGGGACGTTGGTGAAGCTAGTCTGGATGTAGAGTGGTCCGGCGCCGTCGCCAGGAACGCCGCCATCATCTTCGTCAATGGCGGCAGCAACGGCGTGTTCAAGGCGCTCCAGTACGCCATCAACAACAATACGGCGCCGGTGATCAGCATCAGTTATGGCGCCTGCGAAGCAGATTGGGGAGCCGCTGACCTCAATTCGTTGAGTCAGCTTGCGCAGCAGGCCAACGCGCAGGGGCAGACCCTGGTGGCTGCCGCCGGTGACTTGGGGCCGGCGGATTGCGATGCGCCAGCCACTCCGGGCGGCATGGTCAGTGTCGCCACCAAGGGACTGGCGGTAGACGCGCCGGCGAGTCTTCCCTACGTGACCGCAATGGGCGGCAGCGAGTTCAACGAAGGGGCAGGGAATTACTGGAAGCCGACGAGCAACGCCACAGACCTCTCGCCTTCGGTGCTCTCCTACATTCCTGAGAAGGTCTGGAACGACACATCTTCAATGAACGGTCTCTCGGCCGGCGGAGGCGGAGCCAGCGCTAACTTTTCGAAGCCGTCGTGGCAGGCGGGAACCGGCGTGCCCAACGACAAGGCCCGCGACGTTCCGGATCTTTCCTTGAACGCTTCCTCGGTACATGACGGCACCTTGACCTGCATCCAGGGAAGCTGTGTCACCGGATTTCGGAGCGCAGACCATATGCTGTCTGTTGTCGGCGGAACCTCGGTGGCGGCGCCCGCCTTTGCCGGCATCGTAGCCCTCATCAACCAGCACATGGATACGCCCAGGGGACAGGGCAATATCAACCCCACTTTGTACTCGATGGCTGCGGCTTTGCCGGCCGCGTTTCACGACATCACCACGGGCAATAATCTGGTGCCTTGCGAGGCAGGCAGCCCCGATTGTCCTACGACGGGTGCCACGGAGATCGGCTACAGCGCCGGCACCGGCTACGATCTAGCCAGCGGCCTAGGCTCTATCGATGCGTTCAACCTGATCACATCCTGGGGTTCTCCCGGCACGGGGAACTTGCCCGCGCCCTCTTTGACTGCGCCTGCGAACGGCGCGACGGGCGCTGCCCTTTCCCCAACCTTCACCTGGACACCGGTGGCCGGCAGCGCCGGCTATCGAATCCTGATCGCAACCAATCCGGCCGTTTTGCCCACGCACCCCGGCGCGACCACCTGCAGCACGTGCACGGTGGTGGCGACGCCTTCCAAGAATTCCTACACCCTGCCGAGCGCTCTCACGGCGGGAATCTACTATTGGCAGGTGCAGGCCGTCGTGCGCGCTTCCAGTGCCGGGCTTGCTGCCTGGTCCAACGTCTTTAGCTTTACCACAACTGGCGCCACGCTGGCCGCGCCCACTCTGAAAGCTCCGGCGAACGGCGCCGCAGCGGTTTCGCTGCCTGCTACCTTCACCTGGACAGCGGTGTCTGGCAGTTCGGGCTATCGAATACTGATTACACCTACTAAGAGTGTATTGCCGACCAATCCGTCAGTGAGTGTTTGCAGCGGCTGCGTCGTAGGCGCCACCACCACAGCGGCCTCCTATACCAGTTCTGGCACCAATCTCACCGGGGGCACCACCTATTACTGGCAGGTTCAGGCGCTGCCGCCGTCCGGCAGCAACCGCAATGCCTCGTGGTCGAGCGCTTCCAGTTTCACGGCCGCTGCGGCGGATTTCTCTCTCAGCGCCTCACCCAACAGCGTCACGCTGAGCCCTGGCAGCAGCACCACGTCCACGCTGACCCTGACGCCGATCAACAACCTCTCTCCCAGCACTGTGAGCTTCACGTGTACCGCGTCGAGCACGCTTGCGGGAGTCACCTGCACGGTCGGCCTGCTTGGTAGCGACAATACGGCCGTTGTCACCATCACTGCCGACCCTTTGACGTCGGTCTATTGGCGGACGCGAAAGACACGTCCGTTCGCGGGAGGGCGAGTGGACGTGCTCCTGATGGCAGTTATACTCGCTTCCCTGGCGTTCGTGGCGCTGATCATCTCGCGCCAGCGCGAATCGCAACCTATGCTGTTAGGGCCGCGCGCGAAACTGATTGCCTTGCTTGGAGCTCTGGTTTGCTTCGTTGCGCTGACGCTCGGTTGCGGCGGAGGTAGCGCGGGCGGCGGTGGGGGCGGAGGCGGACCATCTCCTGAATCCGGAACGGTCACCGTAGAAGGTACGGCCGGCACCGCGAGCCACTCGGTTTCAATTTCTGTGTCGGTGA
>DATJYK010000415.1:0-14200 GCA_035578005.1 Terriglobia bacterium | reverse complement strand
GACAACAACAACTGCTGCGTCATGAGCGGTACACAAAACGGGGGGAGCTTTGTTCTGTACTCCTATCCCCTGTACGAAGACCTGCGAGATCACACGCCAGAATTCACCCAGCTTGCCGCCTTCCAGCCCTTTCTGTCGGATTTGAGCGTTCGCCGTCGCGGCGCGCCCGGTGCTGCGGAACCGTATAAGGGGGAATTCGTCTCTGGAAATTACTTCACCACGTTCGGCGTGGACGGTTTCGCAGGACGCGCCCTTGGCGCTGGCGATGACACCCTCATTGCGCCGCCGGCAGCCGTTATGAACTATCACACCTGGCAAACTCACTTCGGCGGCGACCCATCGGTAATCGGCGGCACATTCACCATCAACAGCGTGTCTTACACGGTGGTGGGCGTCACGCCCCCGGGCTTTTACGGCGACACGCTTCGCAGCGACCCTCCCGATTTCTGGCTTCCACTCGCGAAGAACAGCCGATTGCTCGAACCTGACGTCGAATGGACCGGATCTGAGTGGCTCTACCTCATCGGGCGCCTGAAGCCTGGGGCCCGAGTTACCGAAGTGCAATCGCATCTCAGGTCTGAGCTTCAGCAATGGCTGTGGGCGCGAGGCTTGGCCATGGCGTCACCCGAGCAACGTAACGATCCCGTGATGCGGGACGCGAGTCGAGAAGAAATTGCCAGGCAGCACATTCACTTGACGCCTGCAGCCGGCGGCGTAGACCAAATGCAAGCGAACTACGCTGGGGGTTTGCGCCTGCTGGTGACGTTGTCAGGTCTTGTTCTGCTGATTGCCTGCGCGAACATCGCCACATTGTTGCTAGCACGCGGAGCCACGAGCCGCGTGGCGGCAGCGGTGCGGTTGGCGCTAGGCGCACCGCGAGGGCGGTTGATCCTGCAGGCGCTCATCGAGAGCATCCTACTGGCAGTGGCCGGGGGAGCGGTCGGCCTGTATGTAGCTTATGCGGGGACCCGGACCATCTTGCTGCTAGCTTTTCGGGGGGCGCAATACGTTCCCATCCGCGCCGAGCCTTCCCTTCAGGTGCTCGGATTCAGTCTCTTTCTGTCGCTCATCACGGGCGTGGTATTTGGAGTCGCGCCAGCCTGGATCGGGTCGCGTACTGACCCTGCCGATGCCCTCCGGGGAACTGGCCGGTCCACGCGCGATCGCGCCTCCTTAGCTCAGAAACCTTTGGTCATCCTGCAGGTCGCGCTGTGTGTCGTGTTGCTGATCGGCGCGAGTCTGCTCACCAAGAGCCTGCGCAATCTGGAAGACCAGAATTTTGGATTTGTCACCCAAGGCCGCTTGATCGTGCGGGTGGATCCAGCCCTGGCTGGCTACAAACCCGATAGGCTATACGCTTTCTATCAAAGGCTTGATCAGGCTCTTCCGCAGATTCCCGGCGTGCTGAGCGCCAGCCTGTCCGCCTACAGTCCTCTGGGAGACGAGAATTGGAACCAGTGGGTCTATATCGAAGGCCAGAAACAAAGCTATCAAGGCGTGGCTCCCTCATGGGACCGGGTCGGCCCTCGTTACTTTGAGACGATCGGCACGCGTCTGCTGCGAGGACGCACCATCGAGGAAGGTGATACGGCGACGGCGCAGCACGTCGCGGTAATCAATCAAACGTTTGCTCGCAGGTTTTTTCCCAAGGAGGACCCTATCGGCCAGCACTTCGGGATGGGAGATGCGAGTCACAGTGGTGACTATGAGATTGTCGGCATCGTGGAAGACGCGAAATACCAGGACACGCGCGGACCGGCCTACGCTACCTTCTTCCTTCCTTTGTTACAGACCCCATCTGGGGATTCCAGCCGCGACGGCTCGGTCTACATCGGCGCCATCGAGCTGCACGTGGCCGGCAAGCCGGAAAATCTCGAGCCGGCCGTCCGAAAGGCACTCGCAGACGTCGATCCGAACCTCACCGTACTTAGCATGATGGGCTTCGGTGAGCAGGTGGCGCGGAACTTCAATCAGGAAAGGCTGATTGCCCGTCTTACCGAGATGTTCGGCGCGCTGGCGCTCATTCTGGCCTGCGTAGGGCTTTACGGTGTGACGGCTTATAACGTGGCGCGCCGCACCAATGAAATCGGCATTCGGATGGCGCTGGGCGCCCGCCGGGGAAATGTGCTCGGTCTGGTCTTGCGCAGTGCCCTCGTGCAAGTCGGGCTAGGCCTGGTCATTGGCGTGCCAGTGGCGCTCGCCGGCGGACGGCTCCTCGCCTCCGAGCTCTACGGCCTGAAGAGTCACGATCCGGTGATCTTAGGTCTGGCGGCCGGGATTCTGGCAGCCTCCGCGGGTGTGGCGGCATTGCTCCCCGCGCGGCGTGCAACCCGGGTCGACCCCATTAAGGCGCTACGTTGCGAGTGAATCGGGATATCACGGTCAGAAAGCTTTCAGCTTCCAGCTATCAGCGGTCAGCTCCGCCTGATGACGTTGTTCGCCGAAAGCTGACGGCTAATTGCTGAGAGCTGAAAGCTGGAAAGTGAGCGGATGCTACTGCGGCGAACCATTGCGGCGCACGAGCTTGTCCACGACGTTTACCAAGGCGTCGAGGCGCTGGTCGCTGTGAGCTTGCGAAACGGCGAGGTCGTCTACTCGCTTCGCCAAGTCGCTCATTCTCTCGACCAGGCGGAGTTCGGCTTGGGCGAGACGACCTACGAGATCCGTAACACTGGCGACCGAAGCCTCGAGGCGCGTCAGCCGCTCGTCATGCTGGGCCGCCACGGCCCCGAGATGGGCTTGGGTGTCCAGGATGAACTGCATCGTCTTCTCGATGTCCATGGGCTTGATTATAGCAGAGAGCCCTCAGCTATCAGCAGCAGCCTTCGGCTTCGCGATCAAACGGGATAGCCTGCTGAAAGCAGACGACTGAACGCTGATGGCTTTGTTCGCTGAACGCTGATGGCTAATTGCTGAGAGCTGGAGTTGGAGAGTGAAGGAAAGCTACTGCGGCGAACCATTGCGGCGCACGAGTTTGTCCACGATGTCTACGAGGGTATCAAGGCGCTGGTCGGTGTGGGCCTGCGAAACGGCGAGATCGTCCATTCGCTTGGCCAAGTCGTTCATTCTCTCGACCAAGCGGAGTTCGGCTTGTGCGAGACGGCCCACGAGGTCGGTGACGCCAGCAACCTGGGTTTCGAGTCGTGTCACGGCCGTTTCCAGGCGCGTGAGGCGCTCCTCGTGCTGGCCCGCCACGGCCTCGAGCCGGGCCTGCGTGTCCAGAATGAACTGCATGGTCTTCTCGATGTCCATGGGCTTGATTATAACAGAGCCTTCAGCCATCAGCAGTCAGCCTTCACCTTTGCTGGAGGATGGTCCCGGTTGCTGAGAGCTGACGGCTGAGTGTTGACAGCTAGACCTTATGAACTGGAAATGCTTTTTCCGCCGCAAGCTTTGGGACGCCGAGCGCACGCATGAGCTCGAATCTTACCTGCAGATCGAAACGGACGAGAACGTGGCGCGAGGGCTTTCGCCGGAGGAGGCGAGGTATGCCGCGCGAAGGAAGCTCGGCAACCCGACTCTGGTCCGGGAGGAAATTTACGCCATGAACAGTCCGGGACTTCTTGAAACGCTATGGCAGGACCTTCGCTACGGGATGCGAGCGCTGCGGCTCAATCCCGGGTTCGCAGCGGTCGCCCTGCTGTCACTCGCGCTGGGCATCGGTGCCAACGCTGCGATCTTCCAACTCCTGGATGCGGTCCGGCTGCGGATGCTTCCCGTGAGTCATCCGCAGGAACTTGCCGAAGTGCGCCTGACAAACCCCAACGGCCGCCTGGGAAGCTTTTACAACTGGCACCCGATGCTGACCCATGCGATCTGGGAGCAGATCCGCGATCATGATGAGCCCTTTTCCGCCGTTTCGGCTACGGCTCCCGACACGTTCAACTTGGCTCCGCGCGGCGAGGTACACCTGGTGCCGGGCATTTGGGTGAGCGGAACGTTTTTCAACGTGCTGGGTGTTCAGCCGATTCTGGGCCGGACTTTCACCGCCGCTGACGACCATCGCGGCTGCGGCCCTGGCCCGGGCGCGGTAGTCAGTTACGCGTTCTGGCAACGCGAACTCGGTGGCGATCCTTCGGCAATCGGCAGAAAACTGACCATCGACTATCAACCCGTCGAGGTCTTGGGCGTAACGCCTGCAAGTTTCTTCGGCGTTGACGTCGGCCATTCCTTCGATGTGGCGCTGCCCATCTGTTCGCAGCCGGTGTTGGGCGGCGAAGACAATTACCTCGACACCCGCTATGACTGGTGGCTGACGGTGATGGGCCGCCTCAAACCGGGCTGGACCCTCGACAAGGCGACGGCCTACCTGGGATCGATTTCGCCCGGTGTCTTTGAGGCCACCCAGCCGCCTGGCTACGATGCGGAGAACATCAGGAAATATCTGGCCTTCAAGCTGGCGGCGTACCCCGGAGGCAGCGGTATTTCGTCGCTGCGGCGGGGCGCTTCCAACCCGCTTCTGCTGCTCTTAGGCATCACAGGATTGGTGCTTTTCATTGCCTGCGCCAACCTGGCCAACTTAATGCTGGCGCGAGCCAGCGCGCGCGGGCGCGAAATTGCCGTGCGGCTCGCCCTGGGGGCCTCGCGCGGCAGGCTGATCCGGCAGTTGCTGGCTGAGAGTCTTCTATTAGCCCTTGCCGGCGCCGCCGCGGGATTGCTGCTGGCGCGGTCGCTGGCCGGGTTCGTGGTGTCGTTCCTGAGCACGCAAGGAAACCGGTTATTCCTGAATATAGATCCCGACTGGCGCGTGTTCGGCTTTACAGCGGTCATGGCGATGCTGGCAACTGTGCTCTTCGGATTGCTACCCGTGTTGCGGAGCACCCGTATTCCTTCGCTCGAAGCGATGAAGGCGGGCAGCCGCGGGATGACGGCAACCCGCGAGCGCTTCGGGTTGCGCCGGGCGCTTGTGGTTTCACAGGTGGCTCTCTCGCTCGTGCTGCTGGTGGGCGCTTTGCTGTTTACGCGCAGTCTGCGCAACCTGCTTAGCGTGGACCTGGGCTTCCAACGTACGGGGATTCTAATAACCGGCGTTGACCTGACGCACCTCAATCTTCCTGCAGAGCGCCGGGCGGCCTATAAGCATGATCTGCTGGAGCGCCTTCGCGGGACGCCTGGGGTTGACGCGGCTGCCGAAACGGCCATTATCCCAACCGAGGGAAGCTCAGTAAATCGCACCGTGTGGATTGACGGGTCGGACCCCTCCCAGGCGAAGAGCCCATGGTTCAACTTCGTCAGCCCGGATTTCTTCAAGACCATGGGAACCCCGCTGCTGGCGGGCCGGGACTTCAACGATCGTGACACGCCCACGTCGCCCAGCGTCGCCATCGTGAACGAGGCTTTCGCGCGACAGTTCACGAACGGTGCCAACCCCGTTGGCAGGAGAATTTTGCAGAAAGCGGAGCTCAGGGAGCCGAAAGTTGAATATGAAATCGTCGGACTGGTAAGGAATACGAAATACCAGGACCTGCGCGAGGAGTTCTCCGCGCTCGTCTACGTGCCGATTTCTCAAGGCGGGCTTCCCGATCCGTACGACCAGATCCTGGTCCGGTCGCACGTGCCCCTCATCGACCTGACCGCCCGCTTGAAGCAGACGATTGCTCAGGCGAGCCCCGACATCGCCATCCAGTTCCGTTCGTTGCAGACCATGATCCATGACGAGCTTCTCAGCGAACGGCTGATGGCGACGCTTTCCGGTTCCTTCGGATTCCTGGCCGCACTGCTTGCCGTCATCGGCCTTTATGGCGTGATGTCCTATATGGTTGTGCGGCGAACGAGCGAGATCGGAATCCGCATGACGCTCGGCGCAGGACGGGGCGAGATTGTTACCATGATTGTTCGTGAGGCGGGGACGCTATTGGCCATCGGACTCGTCGTCGGTGTTGCGTTATCGCTCGCGGCGGGTCGTGCAGCAGGCTCGATGCTGTTTGGCTTGAAGCCCTATGATCCTATCACGCTCGCGCTGGCTGTCGGCCTGCTGGCCTTGGTGGCTGTCGCGGCAAGCTATCTGCCGGCGCGCCGAGCCTCAAAGCTCGACCCGATGGAGGCGCTGCGCAACGAGTGAACGACAGTCTGATGAATGCTGAATCGGTCGGTCTAGCTCTCAGCCTTCAGCCATCAGCAGCGTGCCGTTGGCTGACGGTTGAGGGCTGAAGGCCGAGGCCCTGGGAGTGGGACGCTAAAAGAAGCGCTCAAATCGAGGAACGAAGCCACTACCTCCTTTGGAATCAGCGATCGGGTCGCTGGAGCCGTCTGGCACCGAAGCCGGCTTGACGACTCTCCGCGCGAGGAATATCAGGGTGAAACGAACCCGTAGCGTCTAAATCATTTGGCGACATTGCCTTATGGCTCAAAAATCGGGTCTTTTTCGGAACTTTCGAGGGGATCGAACTCAATTTCGTAACTCTATGTGCCACTGTTTAGGGGGTCGACCAGCAGTTTTCGTAACATTTTTCCAAGTGGCGGCGCCCACAACTGATCGGGAAGACTCAAAGCTGAAGGCTGAAGCTGAAGGCTAACCATGAGATGGATCCGCCTCTTTCATCGTAGAGGTTGGGATAGGGAACGCTCGTGTGAGCTCCAGTCCTATCTCGAAACAGAGACTGATGAAAACATAGCAAGAGGTATGTCGCCGGAGGAGGCGAGGTATGCCGCGCGGAGGAAGCTCGGCAATCAGACTTTGATCCGGGAGGAAATCTATCAGATGGACACCATCAGTTGGCTGGAATCACTCTGGCAGGACGTGCGCTATGGATTTCGCGCGCTTCGACTAAATCCGGGATTTACGGCGGTCGCCGTCCTTTCTCTCGCCCTCGGCATCGGCGCAAACACGGCGATCTTTCAACTCCTGGACTCCATCCGGTTGCGCACGCTGCCAGTGAGCCACCCCGAGCAGCTCGCCGACGTTCACCTTGTAGACCGCACAGGCATGCGCGGCAGCGAGCAGAGTGCGTTTCCCGTTCTAACGAACACCATCTGGGAGCAAGTCCGCGATCGTCCGCCCGAGGCCTTCTCCGGGGTATTTGCCTGGGCAGAGGACGATTTTAATGTCTCCCCCACGGGCGAGGTCCGTCACGCCGCGGGCCTTTGGGTAAGCGGCGAGTTCTTCCGAGTGCTCGGCGTACGGCCGATACTGGGCGGCGTCTTCACTGCCGCTGATGATCACCGCGGTTGTGGACTGCCCGGCGCCGTGGTGAGCTACGCATTCTGGCAGCGCCAGCTTGGCGGGGCTGCCAGTGTGATCGGCAGCAAAGTCACGCTCGACCACTTCCCCGTGGAGGTCATCGGCGTCACGCCTGCCAGCTTCACGGGACTCGACGTTGGACAACCCTTTGACGTAGCCCTTCCCATCTGTTCGCAACGCACGCTGGTTGGCGGCCAATACAGCATTCTCGATGACGGCACTATCTGGTGGCTCTCCGTAATGGGCCGGCTGAAACCGGCCTCGACGTTGCAGCAGGCTAGTGCAGAGCTCAGCGCCAGCTCGCCGGGCCTGTTCGAAGCGACGTTGCCGAAGAACTACCCGAGAGAGAACATTAAAGATTACCTGCGCTTCAAGCTGGCCGCATACCCCGCCGGTACAGGGCTGTCCTGGCTGCGACAGCAGTACGAGGATCCTCTCTGGCTGCTGCTCGCCACCGCCGCGCTGGTCTTATTGATCGCCTGCACGAATCTTGCCAACCTGATACTGGCGCGAGCCAGCGCTCGGGCGAAGGAGATCTCCGTGCGGCTGGCGCTGGGCGCATCGCGGAGCCGCCTCGTACGGCAATTGATGGCCGAGAGTTTGCTGCTGGCGGCAATCGGCGCCGGACTCGGCCTCGTCCTGGCCGGTTCTCTTAGCCGCTTCATGGTGGCCTTCCTCAACACCGGCGGGAACACCATTTATCTTGATTTGCAGTCGGACTGGCGGGTGCTGGGTTTCACCGCTGGCGTCGCGATCTTAACATGCATTCTGTTCGGTCTTGTGCCGGCCTGGCGAGCCACGCGTGTCGCGCCCGGCGCTGCGATGAAGGCCGGTGGCCGAGGTCTCACCGCAAATCGCGAGCGCTTCGGACTGCGGCGTGCACTTGTGGCCACGCAGGTGGCGCTCTCGATGATCCTGCTGGTGGGCGCGCTCCTGTTCTCGCGAAGCTTGCACAATCTGATGACCGTGAATACTGGCTTCACGCAGGATGGCATCCTGGTTGCCTGGCTTGACCTCAGCAATCGCCTGAACCTGCCTTTCGAACGCCGCGTGTCATTCAAGCAGGAGCTGCTCGATCGTATTCGTGCTATTCCGGGAGTCAACGCGGCGGCGGATGTGCGGTTTCTTCCTCTAGGCGGAGGCGCCACCGAGAATGACGTTTGGAAGAACGGCTCGGACCCGCGCGGGCAGCGAGAGGTTTATTTTAATTGGGTCAGTCGAGATTATTTCAACACGTTGCGAACCCCGCTTCTCGCGGGCCGAGACTTTGACACCCGCGACACTCCTACCTCTCCTCCTGTTGCGATTGTGAACCAAGCCTTCGCACGCGTCCTCGGCCTGGGAACCAATCCGGTAGGACAGGAGTTTCGAAGACAAGCCACGCCGTCTGACCCTGAAATGGTGTTTGACATCGTCGGTGTCGTCGCCGACACAGATTACCGTGACATCCACAAGGGTTTCGTACCGATCGTTTATCTCGCAACAGAGCAAGACACACGCTTCACCAACTGGTCGGTGCAGGTGCTCATCAGATCGAACGCACCTGTAGCCGACTTCACCTCCAGAGTGCGCGAGACGATCGCCGAGATGAATCCGGAAATCACCACCGAGTTCGAGGTGTTCAAGACTACCATCCGCGACGGATTCTTGCGGGAGCGTCTCATGGCGACGCTTTCCGGATTCTTCGGCTTCCTCGCCGCAGTCCTGGCGACGGTTGGCCTTTACGGAGTGATGTCCTACGTGGTGGTTCAGAGGACGAATGAAATCGGTATTCGCATGACGCTCGGGGCCGACCGGCGCGAGATTGTGGCGATGATCGTCCGTGAAGCCGGGGCGCTGCTGGCCGCGGGGGTCGGCCTGGGCCTGGTGCTGTCTCTCGCCGCGGGCAAGGCTGCGGGCTCGCTGTTGTTCGGCTTGAAGCCGTACGACCCCATGACGCTCGTACTGGCCGCCGCTCTGCTGGCCACCGTAGCCGTGGCTGCAAGCTCTCTGCCTGCTCATCGGGCGGCGAAGCTTGATCCCATGACGGCCCTGCGAGAGGAGTGACGGAAACGAATTATGAACGATGAATGCTGAATAGCGAATGCTGATGGCTCATGGCTGACAGCTAGGCACCCTATGAACTTCACACGCTTCTTGCGTCGCACGCGGTGGGATAAGGAACGCTCGTGCGAGCTCAAGTCCTACCTCGAGATTGAGACTGAGGAAAACATCGAGCGAGGCCTGCCGCCGGAGGAGGCGAAGTATGCCGCGCACCGAAAGCTCGGCAGCCCGACGTTAATCCGGGAGGAAGTTTACATCATGAACAGCATCGGATTCTTCGAGACCCTCGGGCAAGACTTGCGGTTCGCCCTCAGAATGCTGAAGAGAAATCCCGCGTTCAGCGCGCTCGCCGTGCTGTCGTTGGCCCTCGGCATCGGCTCAAATGCCGCCATGTTCAGCCTCGTGAACGAAGCCTTGATCCGACCGCTGCCGTATCCAGATCCCGACCGATTGGTGCGTATAACCGATTACTACCCGCAAGGCGCCCTGACGGCGCTGCAGGAGCGCAGCCGCACCATGGATATCGCAGGCTACAGTAACGAATCTGATTTCAATCTCACCGGGAAGGGCGAAGCGATGCGGATTGTGGGAAGCTCGGTTTCGTCCAATCTTTTCCTCGTGCTGCAAACGGGGCCCGAGCTGGGCCGGGTCCTGAGACCTGGTGAGAACCAGCCCGGCCGGGACCGCGTGGTTGTGCTCAGCCACACGTTCTGGCAAAACAAGTTCGGCGGTAGCCCGGCGATTATCGGGAGGTACATCACCATCGACGGTGTGGACAGGCAGGTGGTCGGCGTGATGCCCACCGGCTTTGAATTTCCCTCCGCCGACGTTCAGCTCTGGGTGCCGCTGCACCTGGATCCAGGGGATTCCTTTGCCACCTGGAGCACGGGTTTCATGCCGCTAGTCGCGCGCCTGCGTCCCGGTTTCACCCAGCAACAAGCGCAGGGTCAAATCCGGCCGCTCGTGGCGCAAATCCTTCCGCTCTTCCCTTACGTGATGTTCCGAAGTTGGAATGCGGATGCCACGGTGCTGCCGCTCCAGCGGGACCTCGTCGCCAACATCCGGAGCAGGCTCGTGGTTCTGCAGTCCGCGGTCGGCCTTGTGCTCCTGATCGCCTGCGCTAACGTAGCCGGCTTACTGCTTTCGCGTGCTGCAGCGCGACAGAAAGAGATAGCCGTTCGAGCCGCGCTCGGCGCGGGCCGGGGCCGGATCATCCGGCAATTGCTCACCGAAAGCGTCGTGCTGGCCGTGCTCGGCGCGGCACTTGGACTGGCCCTCGCCTCCTTCACCTTCTCCGATTTCAAGCTGCTGCTGCCCCAAACGGCGCCCGGCGTGGCGGCCGCCCAGGTGGATTGGCGCGTGTCCGCGCTGATGGCGATCGTAGCTACGCTGGCCGGCCTTGTCTTCGGACTAGCGCCGGCCCTGAACGCCTCGAAGCTGGACTTGGCCAGCGCCATCAAGACCGGCGGCCGCAGCTCCGGCGGTACATCGAACGTGCGCCTGCGGAGCGCGCTGATCGCGGGCGAGATCGCGCTGGCGGCCCTGCTCGCGGTCAGCGCCGGGCTGCTTATCAAAAGCCTCTGGCTGCTGGTGCAGGTGAATCCTGGCTTTAGCACTCAGCAAATTCTGACCGCTCGTATAACGCCCAACCTGGACGTCTGCCACGACCGCGCAGCTTGCGTGGCGTTTTACAACGAGCTACTCGAGCGGGCGCAGGGGATCAGTGGCGTTTCCGCCGTAGCCGCAGTCAACGCTCTTCCCCTCACCGGAGAGACCCCGGCCTTGCCGGTTGAGGTCGAAGGCCGCCCACGAGTGCAATCGGAAGAGGGCAGCCCGATGCTCTGGGCCGGCGCCGTCAGCCCGGAGTATTTCGGTATGATGCGAATTCCGATACTGGAAGGAAGAGGACTCACGGAGTCCGATGCCGAGACCTCTGCGCCCGTGGTGGTGCTCAGCGCGGCTACAGCCCGGATGCTGTGGCCAGGGGAAAATCCCATCGGGAAACATATTCGGCCTGATTGGACGGGTCGCGAACCGTGGCAGACCGTGGTGGGAATCGCAGCCGACGTTCGCCAGTACAATCTTGACAATCAGGCTCCGTCATGGTTGAAAGGCGCGCTTTACATGCCTTACCCGCAGGCGGTCAGCAGTAACAAACAAATCCCAACAGCCATGACGCTGCTGGTGCGGACCGGTTCCGATCTGGCAACGGTTGCCAACCACCTTCGCGAGTTAATCCGTGACCTTAATCCTGACGTACCGGTCAGTGAGGTGCGAACCATGCAGCAGGTGGCCACCACATCCACCTCCCAACCTCGCACCATGATGTGGCTCTTCGTCACTTTTGCTGCAGCCGCTCTGCTGCTGGCCGCTATCGGCGCTTATGGCGTGGTTTCGTATACCACGTCGCAACGAACGTTTGAAATCGGCATGAGAATGGCGCTGGGAGCAACGCGGCGCAGCATATTCGGCCTGGTCCTGGGCCAAAGCTTCAAACTGGTTCTGGCGGGACTCGCGGTGGGGATTGCAGCAGCCCTGGCCCTCACGCGAATGCTGTCTTCATTTCTATACGGTATCAAAGCCACCGATCCTCTCACCTTCGTAGCCGTCGCGGGCCTGTTGCTTACCATCGCACTCCTGGCCGGTTACGTTCCGGCACGTCGCGCCGCCTCGGTTGATCCCTTGAAGGCTCTGCGCGTCGATTAGCGCGGCCGCGCACGCCACTAATTCCGATGTCGCGCTAGCAAGCCCAATGCCGGCATCGCCATCACGAGAAAGAACGCGATCCCCAGAAGCCAGTTCAGCCACTTCTTTTCGGAATGATTCACCCAGTAGCAGAGCAGTGCGGAAAGGAGCAGGGCTTGGGGCACTACTTCCAGCCAGCCTCGGAGCTGAGACCGGATAGGGATGGTGGCGTAAATCATTCCTTCAATCGACCCGGGCACTGCGGCAAATGTAGACAGGATGCCGAGAGCGATCAGCAGCCATGCCATCACCAGCCATCCGTCCTTCCTGCCGAACAAGCGCTCTCGCAGCGGATAGAAGACAAGAGCGAACGCCAAACCGCGCACCGGTTGAAACAGAGGGCCCGCCATCACCCACGGATCAGTCATGTGCCGCATACCCGATTCGGGGCGCGACATCACCGCAGCATAGTTGAGGAAGTGAGCGGCCAGGATTCCCATGATCACGTACGTGATGGTATGGCAGACGATGGTTTTTACTGCCAAAGGGAGGAAGCGCGGAGGATTGTCCATAGATGCCACGCGGCTACTTAGGATTGCATATCACTCCCGTGAAAGGGCGGGACTTTGAGACTTTCTGTGAGAACTCGCGTGTGGCGACTATCCGACGTGGACCCCCGCTTTCGCGGGGGTGACGTCGTTGGACTTAAAGATCCTATTCCAATGCAGTCATTCCCGCGAAAGCGGGAATCCAAGTTTCACACGGACTCTCAGCCCGCCCTTTCGCTTGCCAAGCGTGTCGCTATGATCGGTAATGTCCGTTAACTTGCTATCTGCGTCCCACGACCTCGATGATCTGCCCGTCAGGCTCCGACCAGGCCTCAGCGCCCGCGTGGCTTAGCTTCTGAGCGGCGTCATCCCAGTGCAGATGGGTAATGCTGCTTGTCCCTTTTTCGTAAGCGTAAGTCTTTCCGTCGTCCTGGTAGAGAGTGAAATCACCGTCCGCGCCAGGATAAACGCGCACCTTCGCAATGTTCTGCGTCTGGCTGGTGCTCTCGATGGGCTCTCCCAGCGGCACAATCGAGCCCGCGCGAACGAAGAGGGGTAGAGTATCGATTGGCGCCTCGACCTGGATCGTCTGCCCGCCGCGCACACGTTCGTTCGTCCAATAATTGTACCAATCCATCCCCTCTGGTCCCTCTCGGCCCGCCGGCAGATATACGCTGCGGGTCGTCATGCCCTGCTCAGTGACAGGGGCCACCAGAAATGCGGGGCCGAACATGTATTCATCCCGCAGGTCGGCCACCTTCGCGTCATTGAGGAAATCCATAAAGAGGGCGCGCATATAGGGCGCGCCCGTCTGGTAGGTGTGGTAGGCAAGCGAGTAGGTGTAAGGCAACAACTCGTAGCGCAGCTTGAGGTACTTTTCCAGAATCGGCTCCGCCTGTTTGCCGTAAGACCATACTTCGTTATAGCGCCGGCTGCCGTGCGCCCGGAAAATGGGGAGGAAGCTCGCGTACTCGAACCAGCGCGTGTAGAGTTCGGGATAATCGTCATAATTGCCGACGTTGTCGCGCGCGTCCGAAGGGTCAAGCAGCGGCGGATGGGCCGGGTGATGCTCGCGCGGCAGATACTGCCAGCCGCCAATGTCCTGCGTCCAATACGCCATGCCGGAGGCCGTAAAATCGAGCCCGGTGGGAATCTGCCGCTTCAGCGTGTCCCAGGTGGGATAGATATCCGACGACCAGAACATGGTGCCGTTGCGCTGCGCCCCCAGATAGGCGTCGCGCGAAAGGATAAGCGCGCGGCGGTCGCTCAGGTCGCGCCGGTAGCCGTCGTAGAGGGCGGCGGTATGAAATAGCGGATAGACGTTGAAGTAACGCGTGCCCGGCCCGATATGGAAGTAGCTGCCGTTCGGCGGCAGGTCAGGCTCCGTCTCATCGGCCCAGATGGCGTCAAAGCCTTTGCTGATGATGTTGTCGCGAATCACGTCCCAATACCAGCGGGCCGCTTCGGGATGGGTGGTGTCGATGTCGGAGCCGGCGCGATCATAGGGCAGCCCGTCGGTGGGAGTGCCGCCGGCGAGGTGCTCAAACCATCCCTTCTGCCGGAGAAAATCATAGAAGCGTGAACCGGGCTCGAAGCGCGGCCACACGCTGATCATGCTCTCGAACCCCATCTTGTGAAGCTGCCGGTTCATCGCCACCGGATCGGGCCACTGCGCCGGCACCATATCCATCTGGCCCATCTTCGAGTAGTAGAACCAGTCGATCACGATCATGTCGGCGGGAAG
>DATJYK010000414.1:0-8928 GCA_035578005.1 Terriglobia bacterium | reverse complement strand
GTGCGCAAGGCCGTCTGGCCGCTCATCGAAGAAGGACGCGTCCAGCCGGTGATTGATTCAACTTTTCCGCTGCGTGATGCGCGTAAGGCCCATGAGCGCATGGAATCAGGGCTCCACATCGGTAAAGTGCTGCTGACCACGGGCGCGGATGCTGCCTAACAAGGCAGGTTGACTTACCCGGCCCGTTAGAATGCAAGGTCTCGCGCAAAGGCGCCAAGAGCGCAAAGACGCACGCCGAGACCTAAACAGGGCCGAGGCCTCCGCACCAGCTTTCGAAGGCGCGCCCCCGATTTTCGTCATCCTTGAAGAAAGCAAGGTAAGTCATGATGTCGTAACTAACGAACTCTTCCCTCTCGGGGTGAGAACGAGTCAGTTCGTGGTAGGGCCGCCAAGCGCCGGAGTTGATGTAAATCTGATCCAGAACCGTGCCGTTTACCACTGTGGAAGCCAACGGCACCATTTCAAAATAATGAGTATGGCCGTACACGATGAATTGCGCGCTCCGGTTCCTAAAGGCCGCCTCGTCCAACGCGTGCGGCGCGTAGGAGGCTTGCTGCGATCCGCTCTTCTCAGCGATCAGTGCGAAGAGCCGGGAGAGGTGCACCTTCGGCACCAGACCCTCGATCTTCATGCCCAACTTGAACTCCTGAAGGCTCCCGAAGGGATGAAAACCCGGCTGGTGGCGGACGAAGTCGAGCCCGACGAGCTGGTCCACCAGGGCATCCCAAATCTGTCCGATCTTCCGTTGCACGCCTGGGTCCGGGCAGGTCTTGCGCAGAAGGCCGTCAATCCAGGCCGGAATGATGCTGGCGGGCCGAAGATTGTCGATCTCTTTGAGGCCGGCGGCGCAGACCGGCGGAAGATTATTTCCCAGCTCCGCCTTCACCCCCATCGCAAAGCGGGCAATAAGCTCCACCACCACCGCGTCGCCTACAGAGGACCGGTTGCGATTCCCTGCGAAGTTGTAGGGGTCAAAAATATCGCCGTGCCGCGCAAACACACGGTGCCCTGCGTAAAGCTGACGGATGACGTCTGATTCATCAGGGTCATGCGGAAAGGGAAGGTTGGCCGGCGTCACGCAGCCGATGGCATCGGCAACCATCTGCCGAATCTGATTGTAGTCCGAACCGGGCAGATGAAAAAACCAGTCATGATTGCCCACGAGGTAGTGAATGCGCACGGGCACGGGCAGCCGGTTGTCGGACTCGGGCTCCCAGCCCGTCTGAACGGGCTTGCCCCCTGCCGTCGCCTCCGGCAGCGTGATCGCTTTGCCTGTGGTGAGGCTCTTCAGCACGGCCACGGACGCGCCATTACTCTGCAGCACGGCGGCCGTGATGCGCTGCACCGTATCAATGAACGGCCGACTTTGCGAATCGTTCCAGGGTCTGGCCGTGTTTTGTACACCGTCCTGGACCAGCCAGTTTGTGGAGCGGATGATATCAAGGAAATCGCCCAGCAGGACGAGGTCGAATTGCTCGACGGGCTTGTAGGAGCCATCCGCGCGCCAGGACGCGTCATAGGCCAAATCACGCAAGCGTTGGCGAAACCCGCGGAATGCCTCCAAACGTACGCTGTCGCCGGTGGTGCCGTCGCTCAGATGGGTGTCGCTGATAATCACCAGCATTGCGGCCTTCTCCCGAACCTTCCAGTTCTCGCGACGACAACGGCTGTGGCGCCGCCCGAGAGGTGAAGCCCCACTCAGTTACGCCACTTCCGGTGCTAGAGAGTGCGAATGACCACACACTCTGCTGCGAGTCGACAGCGGCAGTGTAAACCCGGCGCGGCTTGGGAGGCAATCAAACTGAAGCCCTCGGTGACTTCCTGCGCCGACAAAATCGTTCAATCTGGCGCGGCTCGGGCCGCAACCCAAAGAAGAATTCGGATGGCCTGGCCGATGTGACTTCTCACCTCTTACGGCGCTCATGTATGCTAAGCAATCGGTGGAACCGTGACCCACAGCGCGCCGTGGCAACTTGGTTCGAGGCCGTGGCGACTCCACGCCACTCTTGAGATGGCGGGATAGCCCAGGTGGGCTGCCCCAATCTTACGCAGTGCGGGCACGCGAATCGCAGACGAGGCAACTGATGATGAACAAGCGCTGCAATGTTCCACTGGCCGTCGTGCTTTTGATGTCCGTCGTGCTTTTGATGTCCGTCATGGCTTCCGCTGCCTCTCAGTCCCACGCGAGACAACACGCGCAGGCAGCAGGCGGGAGGTCTTACATGGTCTACGTTGGCACTTATACCGTTCGTGAGAGTAAGGGCATTTACGCTTACCGATTCAAGTCGGGGCGATTGACACCCGTGGGCGCCACCGGCTTGGTGGCCGAAACTCCGAATCCATCGTTCCTGGCCGTCGATCCCAGCCACCATTTTCTTTACGCCGTCAACGAGTCGGTGCCCGGCGAGAAGAACGGGATGGTGAGCGCCTTTGCCATGGATCGTAAGACGGGCAAACTTACCCTTCTGAACCAGGTTTCGAGCGGCGGCGAGGCGCCGTGCGCCATCTCGCTTGACCGAACCGGGAAGTACGTCCTGATTGCGAATTACGATAGCGGCAGCGTGGCCGTGTTTCCGGTGTTGCGCGGCGGCCGCCTGGGTGAGGCTTCGGCTTTTGTCCAGCACAGCGGCCACAGCCTGAACCCGGAACGGCAGACGGGTCCGCATGCTCACGATATTTTGACCTCCCCCGATAATCGCTTCGCTCTGGCCGCCGATTTAGGCCTGGATCAACTATTAGTCTACCGGTTTGACGCCACAAAAGGATCGCTGACTCCCAATGTGCCGCCTGCGGCGAGCGTGCCCCCGGGCTCCGGGCCGCGACATTTCGTCTTTGATCGATCGGGCAAGTTCGTTTACGTGGTAAACGAGATTCACTCTACAGTCACGGTCTTCTCGTATGATCCGCAACACGGAAAGTTGAAGGAGTTGCAGACGGTATCAGCGCTGCGCGAGAACACGAATCCCGAAAGCACGACCGCAGCCGAAATCGCCCTGGGCGCCTCCGGCCGGTATTTGTACACGTCCAATCGCGGCGAAGACACCATCACCGTGTTTGCAATCGATCCCGCCAAGCACACGCTGACGCCCGTCCAGCACGCGCCTACTCTCGGCAAGACACCTCGCGGGTTCGCGATTGATCCCGCCGGCTCATACCTCGTGGCGGGGAATCAAGACACCGACAATGTCTTCGTGTTTCGCATCAATCCGAAAACGGGACAGTTGACGGCCACGGGTAAGGTTCTGGAAGTGCCCTCGCCGGTTTGCGTGATTTTTGTGCCGACGGAGTGAGGAATGTCAGGGCTTCTCGGTAAGCTCCGGTGAGGTGGAGAGCGTCGTAGACTATATCGAGCAGCACCCGGCGTACCACCGGGCGACGAGCTTCGAGGAGGAATATCGCCGGTTTTTTGGAAGCTTGGATCGCCCTTTCAGGGCTCGCCGTATGGCGTGGCATCCGGTTTCCCTGGGCGTTGCCCAGGGCTTTGTTAGTGCGGCCCTTCGGGCCTCAAATGAATACCGCGAGCGAAATTCACTCTGACCTTGTCCTGCGAAACGCGCACGTCGTTGATCCCTCGCAGGACATCAGCGGAGTGCTGGACGTCGCGGTCCTCAACGGGACGGTTGCGGCGCTGGGGCCGTCGTTAGAGGTACCTGCGGGAACGGCTGAACGGGACTTGAGTGGCTCTTACGTTTGTCCGGGACTCATTGACCTGCATGGTCACTGGTACGAATCCAGCGCTTGGGGCATTGATCCGGAGTTTTGCCTGCATCGCGGCAGCACGACGGTGATCGACGCCGGAACGGCAGGGTGCATCAACTTTGCCGACTTTCGTCGCCAGGTCATCGAACGCAGCCGCATTCGAGTGCTGGCCTTTGTCAACATCGCAGCCAGCGGCATTCCGACCTCTTTCATCGGAGAGCTGGAGGACTTGCGGTATTCACGGCCTCGCGAAACCATCGCCGTGCTGGAAGAACACCGCGGTGTGGCTCTGGGCGTGAAAGTGCGAATGAAGGCCGGCCACGGCCCGAAAGCGTTCGATGACGCGCTAGAGGCCGCTGGCGCCGCTGCGTTGCCCGTGATGGTGCACATCGGCAAGGGCGCCAACACACCAGACATTCTCCGGCGCCTCAGGCCGCACGACATCGTCACCCACTGTTTTGAGGGACGCGGCGACGGGATTGTGGAGCAGGGCCGCCTGATCCCGGAGGCTGTTCAAGCCCGCAAAGAAGGTGTGGTGTTTGACGTCGGTCACGGATGCGGCAGTTTCAGTTGGGAGGTGGCGCGCCGGGCCTTTGAACACTCCTTCTATCCCGATACTATCAGCACTGACCTCCATCGCTACTCCGTCGAGCGCTGGGCCTTCGACATGCCCACCACCATGAGCAAATTTCTGCACCTCGGCATGTCGCTTGAAGATGTGATTCTGAAATCCACCCTTACGCCGGCGAAGGCGATCGGACGCGATGGCGAACTGGGCTCGTTGCGTGTAGGAACCGTCGCGGACTTCTTTGCCTTCGCCTTGGAAGAGGGCGAGTTTCCGCTCGAAGACACTCACCTGAAGGTGGAAGTGGCTAAGCAACGGATTAAGCCGCTGTTTGCGATGAAGGCCGGAGCCGTCATTGAGGCGACCAGCGGCGGGCAGAGACTACGCAAGCTTTACGATTTTGACTGCGAGCAACTTCGATCGATCGAGGAGACTGCGTGACGCTCAAGGGGCAGTGTGTCCGCAACCAAAGGGAACTCTCACCACCGAGATCACGGAGGGCACAGACACTCTTCTCCGTGAACTCCGGGGCCTCTGTGGTGAACACTGTCCTAATCTGGGCGTAGCGCCATCTTGGCTGCTGCGGTGCCGGCTGGAAGCCGGCGTTACGGCCCAAATTAGGACAGTTGTTCACTCGATTTTTGGCCCTCTCCCCCGGGAGAGGGTGGCTCGCTGCCGGCGCCTTCCTCAGCCGGAGCGAGCCGGGTGAGGGGATAAGGATGGAAAACGCTCTCGGCAATCGGATGTGCACAATATTGTGCGAACCTCAATAAGATCAAAGCCCGCGTCTAGCGCGTTGGGCGCGCATGGTGAAAGGGCAGCCGCATTCCCCTTAGCGCGTCGACGGGAACCGGAGTCCACGATGATCCGAAGAATGGGAACGTACTTTCTCGCGGCGGTTTTGACTCTCGCTGGCTCCGCGGCGGTCTCGGGCGAGCCCATGCCGGCACCCTGCGCCGCGGCCATCGCAGCCGCCAGTCCCGGACCATCGCCTGAGGTCGGCCGCATGGAGCAGGTGATTCAATCATTCGTGGCGGGCAAGCAGTTTATGGGGTCGGTGCTGGTCGCTCGGGGAAACGATAAGTTGCTCGACAAGGGCTACGGTTACGCGGACCTGGAGTGGAACATACCAGACTCACCGAACACGAAGTACCGGCTGGGTTCGGTGACGAAGCAGTTCACGGCGGCATCTGTTCTGCTGCTTCAGGAGCGCGGGAAGCTGAACGTCCAGGACCTGGTGAAAAAATATATGCCCGAAGCACCCGCGGGGTGGGACAAGATCACCATCTTTAACCTCCTGACACACACCTCGGGCATCCCCAACTTCACAGACTTCCCTGACTACGAGTCGTTTGCCCTGGCCCCCACGACGCCGGAGCAGTTGGTGAAGCGATTTCGCGATAAGCCGCTTGACTTTCAACCGGGCGAGAAGTGGAAGTACAGTAATTCGGGATACGCCCTGCTGGGATACTTGATCGAAAAAATCAGCGGCCAGAGCTATCAGACTTTTCTGCAGGAGAATATCTTCAAGCCCCTGGGCATGACGGAGTCGGGGTATGACTCAAACTTCACCGTCATTCCGGACCGCGCGTCGGGCTACACGCGCTTTGGGGATGGCTTCAACAACGCGGGCTACGTGAACATGACGGTCCCGTTCGCGGCCGGAGGGCTTTTTTCCACTACCGATGATCTGCTGCGTTGGGAGGAGGCCCTCTTCGGGAGAAAGCTGCTTTCGGCCGCGTCGCTGAAGGAGATGACGACGCCCTTTAAGAACGACTACGCCTTCGGCCTGGACGTGCACACGGTCAACGGGCACAAGGTGATTGAGCACGCGGGTGGCATCGACGGCTTCAACACGGTGTTGGCGTATTATCCCGAAGATAGGTTGACCGTGGTCGTGCTCGCGAACCTGGACGGCTCGGCTGCCGGCGAGGTCGCTCAGGATCTGGCTACTCTCGCCGAAGGCGGCAAGGTGGTCCTGACTTCGGAGCGGAAAGTGGTTCACATCGACCCGAAGATCTTTGACGGCTACGTCGGCAGCTATCAACTGGCGCCGAATTTCATACTGAAGGTGACGCGCAACGGCGATCGTTTTATGACACAGGCCACCGGACAGGGAGCGGTAGAAATATTCCCTGAGAGCGACCATTAGTTCTTTGCCAAGGTCGTCAACGCGCAAATCACCTTCGTCAGCGATAAGCAGGGCCGCGCTACCGAACTGATTCTCCACCAGGGCGGCCGCGACCAGCACGCTAAGCGCGTCGAGTAGAGACAACTTGGGGGCATCGGCTGTGAGGTTCCGCTCGATACATCGCTATTCGACCGTCACCGACTTCGCGAGGTTGCGGGGCTGGTCGACATCGCAGCCACGAAGTACGGCGAGATGATAGGCGAGCAATTGCAGAGGCGCGGCTTCAAGCACAGTGGAGAGCAGCTCGTTGGTGGGCGGCAGGCTGATGACGTGGTCGGCCATGTCGGTGGCTTCTTGGTCGCCCTCGGTAACCAGCGCGATAATGCTGGCCCCGCGCGCTTTGGCCTCCTTGATGTTGAACAGCGTGCGCTCGTAGCGTAGCTTCGAGTCCGGCAAACGCAAATCGAGGGTGGCGATGACCACCACCGGGAGGCCCTCGGTAATCAGCGCCAACGGGCCGTGCTTCATCTCGCCCGCCGGATAGCCTTCGGAGTGGATGTAGGAGACTTTCTTGGTTTTCAGAGCCGCTTCGCGGGCGATCGGAAAATGCACGCCGCGCCCTAGGAATAGGAAGTCAGTGGCGCGATGGAACTCGCGCGCCAAATCTTCGATTTCTTCGTCCCGCTGCAAGACCGATTCGAGTTGGCGCGGCAAGGCCACCAGGTCAGCAAGAAGCTGGCGCGCAGCGTCGGCGCTGAGTTGATTGCGAATTTGGCCCAGGTAAATGGCGAACAGATAGAGGGCCACCAATTCAGCGGTAAAAGTCTTAGTGGCGCTCACGGCCATTTCCGGCCCGGCGTGGGTGTAAATCACGCCGTTGGCTTCGCGCGACACCATGCTGCCCAGCGAGTTGCACACGGCGAGTGTTTTCGAGCCCTTCGCTCGGGCTTCACGGAGGCCTGCGAGCGTGTCTGCGGTTTCGCCCGACTGGGTGACAAGCACCGTGAGTGTAGAAGCATTCACCAGCGGATCGCGGTAGCGGAATTCGGAAGCGTAGTCCACACCCGCCTTCACGCGCGCCAGCCGCTCGATCATGATGCTGCCCGCCAAACCGGCGTTGCGCGAGCTGCCCGCAGCCACGATCGTGATTCCGGCAAAGGCGCGGAACTCCTCCTCGCCAATCTCCATTTCGTCGAGAAACACCTGGCCGGTTTCGGGAGAGATGCGGCCGAGGCAAGTATCCCGCACCGCACGAGGCTGCTCAAAAATCTCTTTGTGCATGAAGTGGCGGAAGCCGCCTTTTTCCGCCAGTACGGGCTCCCAAGTGATGTGCTGCACGCGCCGCGTCACGGGCCGGCCCTCGAAGTCGGAGAGCTTCACCCCGTTCGGAGTAAGCACGGCCATGTCGCCGTCGGACAAGAAAAACAGATCGCGAGTGTGGTAGAGGATGGCCGGAACGTCGCTGGCCACGAGATACTCATCGCGGCCGAGGCCAATCACGGCAGGCGGCCCCTGGCGCACAGCGACAATTTCCTTCGGAGCACGTGTGGAGACAATGGCCAAAGCGAAAACGCCGCGCAAGCGGCGCACTGCCGCCCGGACCGCTTCCTCCAGCGGCACGGCCTTTGCACCGGCGTCGCTGGCGTCGCCGAGATACTTTTCGATCAGGTGCGCGATCACTTCCGTGTCCGTCTCGGTTACGAACCTGTGGCCCTCGGCCTCGAGTTCCAGCTTCAATTCCCGGTCATTCTCGATGATGCCGTTGTGGACCACCGCCACCGTGCCGTGGCAGTCGCGATGCGGATGGGCGTTTTCTTCGGTGGGAGCGCCATGCGTGGCCCAGCGGGTGTGGCCGATGCCGTAGGTGCCGTCCAGGGGCTTGAGGCGGATGGCCTCTTCCAGGTTGCGGAGCTTGCCTTCGGCGCGGCGCACTTGCAGTCCGTCGCCGTTGCCGGCCACGGCGATGCCCGCCGAGTCGTATCCGCGATATTCCAGGCGCCGCAGCCCATCGATGATCACGGGCACCACGCGCTTCTTACCTACGTAGCCAACGATTCCGCACACGCAACACCACCTCGGGACAGGATCAGAGACTCACGATGTCCAGCTATTATCCGCCAAGTCCGACACTTTATGGATGGCCGCACCGGTTACCCCGGTGCACAAGAGGGTTACTTGAGGCCGACATAAGAGAAATCTATGGGGCCTATTCCTCCAGCGAATAGCGGAATTCCTCGATCACCGGGTTGGTGAGCACCTCTTTGGCGATGCGCTCGACCTCGGCCTTGGCCTTCTCACGGTCGCCATTGGACAGCGTGATCTCGAAATATTTCCCCTGGCGCACGTCGTTGACGTTGCCGTAGCCCATCTTCTTCAGCGCGCCATGGATGGTCTTGCCCTGCGGATCGAGGACGGTCTTCTTGAGAGAGACGTAAACGTAAGCTTTCATGGGAAAAGCGATTATAACGGACAAGGCCCGGCAGTTGTTGTGCCGGGCCTGTGGATGGCGAGCGCCCAAGCGGGGCGGTGCTAT
>DATJYK010000413.1:0-10011 GCA_035578005.1 Terriglobia bacterium | reverse complement strand
TGGCTTTTATATAAGCGACGGCGCTATGTGTATGATACGGACCCGCGCGTTTGGGGCGTTTGGTTGAGTTGCATAAGAAGAATCCGTATGCGGATGTTGGAAGGCGGCTCGGCGTACAAGATCATTGGCGGACCTGGGTCGCGCGACGCACTCATTCATTCTTCCCACGGGATTTTCCAGGAGAATTTATAAACATTCTCCTGCTTCTGTCCATTGCACGCAGTCCAGCCATCCATCCGACTTCAACGTGTAACCGCCCCATACACTCCTGGCAGCGTGCTACGTGCCTTTCGACTTGCTGTTTCTCCTGGCTGGAGAGTTCCCGCGCGACATACCGTTCCACCAGTTCAATAGAAAGGTGCTTCATGTATTCGATGATAACGCGTCTCGTTCGTACGAGGCTGTGGATGAGAACAGGCGAGGGGTAGCGTGGTCCCTTCACAAAGGCTTAATCGGCGTAAACGGAGACCAACCCCAGCCCCAGCGGAGTTCGAGGGTATTGTCAGAGTGTCAGTGGAGCATGGAATGGAGACACATAGGCTGCACGGAGAATTGTTGGATAGAAGAATCAGGGTATTGGTCGTCGGATGCGGGGGCACGGGGAGTTCGATCATCGGAGGATTGCCCTACCTTCACCAGGCGATGCTTGCGCAGGGGCACCCTTACAGACTGCACGTGACAGTAATGGACGGCGATACGGTTTCGCCGTTCAATTGCGTGCGCCAGCCTTTCAGTCGGGCGGAGCTTGGGCTCAATAAAGCGATCGTGCTCGTTAACCGTCTGAATATCTTCTGGGGGTTGGATTGGGAGGCGGTGCCGGAGAGCCTGACGGAGAATCATCGACTGCGGCAGATGGACATCGTCATTGGTTGCGTCGATATGCGCGCCGCCCGAGCCGTCATTGAACGTCAGACCACAGGCCAGAGCGCGACCCATTACGCAATCGACATCGGCAACGGACAGTCGAGTGGCCAGTTTGTTCTGGGCGAGCCGCTGAACACCGTCAATCGCAGGTCGAGAACCCGTCTCCGGACAGCCGCCGAGCTGTTCCCGGAGATTATCGACGCAGCGCTCGACAACGACAGCCAGCCAAGCTGCAGTGCGATTGAGGCGCTCGAGAGGCAACACTGCTTCGTCAACTCCGTGCTGGCGCAGCACGCACTGGCGTTGCTCGCTCGGTTGTTCCGATACGGCGAAATCAACTACCATGGCGCTTTCGTGGACGTTGCGAGTTCGCGGGCCGTGCCGCTCCCGGTTGATCCCTTGCTCTGGCGTCAGGTCAGGAAACGGGGACGGCAAAGCGCGAGAGGGGAGGCCCGCTGCTGATGGAAGGAGCGTGTTTATCGGCGGTGTCGAGCAGGCCATCGCATCCGCGACAAGATAGCATTCACCGCTTTAACGTCGAACTCCTCTGGCTGGAACCGTTCCGCCGCGTGGGTGAGGGCTGAGGGACCTCCCGCCCAACGGACGTTGTGCTCGTATTCCTCATGGCGGGGGTTGAAAATGACCTCCAAGAACTGTTCATATCCTGACGTGCCGCCTACATCCTCCGGCGGGCAGTGGCGATCGCCGGAAAGGCAGACGGGGCGCCCCGTCGTGGCCGATGCGGGCAGGACCTTGTCCAGCACCAGGTCGTGTCGCCAGTTGTCGCCCATGTCATAGACGTAGAGCACGGAATCGCCTGGTGCCTTCAGGATGGCGCTGACTTTCGTCCGGCGCTCATCGCCGATGTCAATATCGCCGTCTTCGTAGTGCCCGGGCACGCCCCAATACTTACCGTCTTTCTCGAACTGATGGAGATGGCCATCGGTCCAACCCATGGCAGCTTGGAGGACATCGTGAAGACAACACAGAGGGAGGGTGCTGGGGACTTGGATCAATCGCCAAATCGGCGGACGAATCTCCTGAAGAGTCAACCTCAGCTCGTAAATATAGGACTCGGTCTTCGTTTTTGTGGTCATCTCCACTCATTGTCGGTCAGGCACAGGTGTTGCGTTTTCTGAGGCATGGGGAAATCTATCGTAATGATGGAGGAAAAGGGGCGACTTGCTGGTCGCCCCCTCATCTTACGATGAGTTTCCGACCGGTTATTCCTCAGCGGGTTGCTCGCCAGCATTGCCCGCCTCCGCTTCACCGGCTGGGAATCATCTTGGGCGGTGAGGAGCGCCTTGTCAATCGAAAGGCTCGGATTCAGACGGAGAAGCCCACACGCCGTTCGTGCGAGCGCGGCGACGCGGTGATGGCCGCGTCGAAGGTGTTCCGGTCACCGATGAAAACCACCTGTTCTATCCCGCGCGTCAATGCAGTATAGATCAGAGTGCGGTCCATGAATCGGTTCCTGAAAAGAGGCACGATCACCCTTTTGAACTGGCTGCCCTGCGCTTTGTGAACCGTGATGGCGTAGGCGAGATCGATACGATGGAACTCCTCTTCCGGGATTTCCTGCCGCGCACCATCGAGAGAGCACAGCAGGGAGCATTTTCCGTTCGAGTTCAAAACCCTCTCGATTCTGCCCAGCGAGCCGTTCCACAACTCCTTCTGGTAATCGTTCACAAGATAAATGATGGGATCGCCCTCGGTGAAGCCCCACCCTTCCAACTTCGGTTTTGTTACGGAAGCCATCGCGTGCAGCGTCGCGTTGATGTTCCTAGTCCCGCACGCCCCTCGCTTGGTCACGCAGAGTACTTGCGCATCACCACACCTGCTCCAGTCACTGAGGACTCGGAGGATTCGGTCCATGACGGTACCATCGTTGGCTGGGATGAAGTTCACGCCGGCACACATTCCGGCGAACGGTGGCAGAGACGGGACCATGCCGCGCCGGATCTCGCGTGCGATCTGTGGAATGCCACTCGATAGTGCCTGCCGGTGGACCTCCACCAGTTCCACTTTCGGGATATGCGGGCTGGCGGCGAGCACCTGAAAGACGAGACCGAAGCCGATCGGCGGCAGTTGGTAGGGATCGCCAACCAGGAGCAGCCGAGCACGGGCCGGCAGGGCCCGAACAATGCGGTACATCAGCGGTAGGTCCAGCATAGAGGACTCATCGATGATAACCAGCGGCTCGCTTTCGGGATTGACACCCCCTTGCTCGGCAGCCAGCAGAAAGGCGGCGATGGTCGATGCCGGGCGCCCGGTTGCCTCGCGTAGGTGTTGGGCCGCCCGCCCACTGAGAGCCATCTGCAGAACTGGCACTGTAACTTGCTCCGCGATCCGATGAATTACCTGGAGTACAGTCGTCTTGCCCGTTCCAGCTCCACCGGTTAGAACGCTGAGGGGGTGATGGAGTGCCATCGCCACACCCCGTCGTTGCTCAGCGTTGAGTCGCAGTCCCGCGCTTTTCTCAAAGGTGGCCATCGCTTCGACAATGAGCGACGTGAGGTTGATCGAGAATAGATTCCGCTCCGGTCCGGGAACGCCGGTCAGCAGTCCGTGGAGATAGTTCGTGATAGCCTTTTCCATCACGGCGGCGCCAAGAGGCTGGTAACCATCCCCGGCGGCGACGATCGCCTGCTCGCGAAGCGCCCGTTCCACGGCCGCCTGCGCCACACCGGTGCTGCGGGTCCCCAGCGCATCACACACGCTGTCCAGGAGCATAACCTGCGGTGTGAGCGTGTGCTTGGTGTCGAGCCGTTGATAGAGGCAGGCTTCGACGGCGGCGACGTGCCGCCGCGGATCATCCTGAGCTACACCCAGCGAACGCGCCATTCGGTCCACTTTCTCCCAGGCTGTAAAGGCCAGCATCCGATACGGATTCTGCCTCAATTTGATCAGCGCATCCCCAGGCCAGATCTTGCGAACCTTGTCAGCCAGGCGGGCGTCGAAGCCGTGGTCATCAAGGAACGATACGAGGGTGGCCTCTTCGGAGACCGTGCACCAAGCCTCGACCAGTTTCTCCGCACTCTCCTCCGTAAGCACAGTGGCGAGTTTTTTGAGATCCCCTTGCCTGAGTATTTCATACAGGTCCGAGCCGAAGTTCTTCCACAATCGTGTCGCCTTGGCTTTTCCGATCCCCAAGCCGTCAAAGGCCGGATGCTTCAAGAGAAAGTCGATGATGAGCCGACCCGTGGGTTGAACCCAAAACGCCCGCTCCACGTGCACTTGATCGCCGTATGTGGGATGATGGCGGCTTTCTCCTTCGAGTGCCCAAACCTCTCCTGCAAGCGGGGCGCGGAAAATGCTATGGCCGCCAGCGACGAAGCGCAGGCACTTGCCCACGGCATCGCGCCCCGAAAAGACCGCCCCGCCGCGAATTCCAGGGTAGACGGTGGTGACCGTCACCGTCGCCGAGACTTTCATGGGATTACACGACGGCCGGCTTGCAGGATTTCTTCCTCAATCACTTTGTAACCGGCCAGTTTTTGTTCGGCTGCCGCCAACCGCCTACGGAGTTCCTCAGCCTCCGCTTTGACAGTCGCCAATTGCTGCTCGAGTTGGAGAATGCGGCGGTCGTTGATATCCAGTTGGTGTTCGGCACGGACCAGGCCGGCCAGCGGTTCCTTCCTCCGACCGGAGTCGCCCGTAAAGTCGGCCAGCAGCCGTTTAACACCCGCATTGGTATAAAAGACGTTTCGGAGCACGCCCGAGGCTTCGGCCATGGCGGTGATGTTGGGTCGCCCATTCTCCAATGGCAACGGTTGACCGGACGCGTGGAGACCGGCAAGATAGCGGCGTACCTTCGCCAGATTCTCCTCACCGCGTTCCCGGCCGGATGGTCCGCTAATGGTCATGCTTGGCCCTTGCCTTCAGCGGGATGCGTCCTCTGGCTTGAATCCGACTAATCTCTTCGCGGAGCGAAGCGTTCTGCCGCTCGTAGACTGCAATCCGGTCGGCTCTTTCCCGCTCCGCCAGGACCTGCTGGCCAATGCGGTTGACCTCCAGGGCCAGCAGTCGGTTTTGCCCGCCCAGCCTTTCGACCTCATTTCGCAGCTCGGCAATCTTCTCATCCTTCGTGTCGGAGCTGGTCGCCGCCCGTTGCCGTTTGTTTCGGAGTTGTCCGAAGCGTTCGTTAATCTCCGGAAACGCCCACAGACCGTTCGGCAGCTTCCGGACCACGGTATTGATGTTGACCCCCGCTTCCCGCGCCAACGTCGTCTTGGTCCACTTGAATTCCGGTCCGAGCACGACCGTGTGACCGCTCTCCATCCGGCCCAGCGCTTCCAGGAGCTTCAACCGGGTCTTGATGGGGCGCTCCGCATGGTAACGGCGCAAGCCGGCCAGTCTTTTCGCCGAGGCTTTCATGCCAGATCCCGCAGGATTTTGTTGCTGGCTGCTTGGATATCCCGGAGCGCCTGCTGGTAAGGCTCCGCCTGTGGTTTCAGCTTCATCACATCATCGCAATCGCGTTGAACCTTTTCCCAGTGAGGCTTGTGCTCCAGCGTGATGATCGAGTTCGTGCAGGCCCCGGGGTTACAGTGTTTGAGAAGCGGATGATCGCCTTGGGTGCAAAGCGCCGATTCCGGGCGGAACCAGCAGTAATTCGACGCCGCGCAAGGATAGACACGCTGTCCCGAGTCGACCAGGTTACGGATCATTTCCTTGCGCAGATGGTCGCCCGCCTCTCCTCGGAACTCCCTGGGCAGGCGGCCCTCGACAATCGCCTCATCAATCTTTCTCTTTAGCCGGGCGCCGCCGGGGCCCGCCATGCGCTCGGCCCTCAGGGCTTTGTCGAAACTCTCAAAAAGCAGCTTCTCTTCCTCCTCCATCATCAGCGTCCACAGTTCCAGGTCACTTCCCACGTAATAGTCGGTCATGGAGAGGGAGATGTGCTTGAAGTGCTCTTTCAAGGCCATCAGGTTCGTGGTGTCGTGCCGCACCACGTGCCGGGCAAAAGTCCGCCGAAACATGTGCGGATGAACGTGGAAGGGATGGCCCTTTGTATCTCTGAGCCTAAACATGGTCGCCAACTCTCCCAGGCGATACCTAATGGTGTCGCCCGTGAGAGGCCCAGCCGGTCGAGGTCGGCGAACGAACGACGGTATGGGTACCCATAAGGATCGAACCCTGGTCTGTTGCCGCGTTCGTCGACTCAAGCGCTCCAAGACCCGTACCGCCCGGGCACACAGGGGGCCGGCCAGCCACTTCGCCCTGCGTCCCTCGGGTACTCCTTGCATTTTGAACACTCGGCTGCGCAGCCAGACGAGGTCGGCTTGACCGGGTTCCTTCTGTATTTCACAACAGCCAACCTGGAGCGAGAGGATTTCACTGACTCGCATGCCCGTCGCGAATGCGATCAGCACAAAGCAGGCGGTCTGGAGATAGCACAGTTCTCTGTTTAATTCGTGCCCAGATGACAGCTCCTTTCCGAACCTGCTACCGGCGAGCCCATAGACAGACGGAGGATGTTCGTGCAACCAGCGTGTCGCGCAGTGCTCCCTTGTGCGTCTTCCAGAGTCTCGCTTACGAATGCCCTCGATCGCCTCGCTAGCATGCAGTAGGTAGTCGGAGGAATGATCCACGTATTCAAGCGATCCCTGCACCAGGGGCCTGAGGATTGCATCAGGGATGATTTCCGTTTGGCTTTCGAGCAACAAAGCCTTGTTCCATCCGAGCACCTTGCCGGCGGGCTCGCCCTTCAACGGGTCGATGACCAGCCCGTCCTGCATCAGGCGGCTGTATAGAGCCAACTTCTCCAAGACACTCAGGCAGTGGTATTTGTAGCCCACGCTGAGACGGGAACCCAACAACTCCTCGATGTAATCGTCACAGTGGTGCGGCAATACATCCTTAAAACGAAGGATTGCAGATGGATATCCAAGGAGATGGGCGACGAATCGTTTCGTGTGGCGGAACGCGTTCGGCAGTGTCCCCGGGGCAAACGGCACCGAGTCCAGAGGATGCCAGCGCAAGGCGTAGATGAACTGTTTGAACGCGGTCAGCAGATTCCGGAATCGTGCGTCTGTGAAGAGGCCACCGCCCGGCGGCGCAAACGCCCAGCGTATCCGCTTCATGGACCTGTCGACGGCCGGATTCCGATTTTCGTTTGAAAAATCCCATATCGCGTCGTGGAACCTCGAGACGGCGGAAACCTGGGGATTGTCACCATTGGAGCCCGTGAGCAGCGGTGCGCGCGCACCGCTTCTCAAAGCCAGTGACAGTTGCTGGTTCATACCAACACCCCCTTGGCCACAACGAGCGGTTGTTGCCGGCCCCTCGCTTCCACTTCAGCGGCTTTGATCTGCTCTGGTTGAAACGCTGCGATGATGTGCTCCTCGATGATGCGCACACTGGCTCCATAGACCATCTCCCAATCTTCCGGCCTCATGTCTGTTTTCAATGACACAAGGCGATCACGCGTGGCGACGACTTGGGGCAAGTCCTCCAGAAACCAAAGGCCGTTGGGGCAGCTAAAGCAGGCATGAAAAGATGTGCAGGCTCGCCCTTTCTCTTCCCCCGGCTGCGGCGAATCGTACGGGTCGAGGCAAGTGCCGCACCCGGTGTCGAACCGTCCGGCCACAATCTTCCGTGCCTGGGCCTTCGGCAGATCCAGTCGCGCCACGCCCTGGGCGCGCTTCTCCGGGATGACGGTGATTCGCTCAATCATTCGTTCCTGGGCCTTCTGGAGTGCACGCGCGTTGAAGGATTCGGTGATGCTGTTGAGCAGATACCTTACCGTCGTGCGAAGGTTCACGTGTTGAAGAAACTGCTGGACTTTGCGCAAGTTCCCACCGGTTTCCAAATAGAGCTGGGTCGCGGCCGTCGGCCGGATGCTCGCCAGCGTGCACTGTGGCAATCTGTGACGTTCTATAAACTCGTGGAAGTGCCTCTCGACCCACGCTCCGTGCTTACCGGGCGCGATAAGCCTGCTTTTGCGATGATGGGGGCCTCGGCTGAGGTAGAGAAAGAGTTTTGTGCATTCCGGTCGGCCTGCCACCGACGCCAGCGGCTCCGTAAAGTGACGCAGGAACTGGATCAGTTGCACGACGCCCGTCGGGTTCCGAAGATCGGCGCGATGCAACTGCTTTTGCTGTTTACCGGCTCGCGGCTTGTCCCAGGTGCAGTAGAAGAGGTTCTCGTCGAATTCATGGGGGCTAAGGCACTCGCGGTCGAGGTTGTACAATGCGGCGGCATTGATGCCGGTGCGCGCCGCAATAATCACCATGAACGGGATCATGTCCTGACCGCTGGTGGGCACCGCTGCCGACTTGTAGGTCTCTTCGATTCGCCGGATGTCGGTCTCCGCAGCAGCCAGGAGCTTCTGGAAGTCGGACCGTGAAAGGGTCCTCGACTCGGTGCGATCATGGTTCGCCCCCGCAAATAAGTTTTTCGGGGTAGAGAAGAGGGGATTAAACTCCTTGGGGTACAGCCGTCGTGACCTGCGCAGGAAACAGCAGCAGGCCGCAAAAAGACCCGCGGCCGACTTCCGTTTCAAACCGTGCGGGGCGATCAGCCAGACCGCAAACTCCTTCAACAAGTCTGCAGTGAGATCTTTAGCAGTTTGCACGTCTGATTGGCTTTGGGAGCGGTAATTGAGAAAGCGGTGGAACAGTCTCAGGGTCTCCATTGTTCTGTGCGCGGTTGCCCATCGCGGTCCAGGTTGGTAGATCATCCAGAAGCTGTTGGCCAACACCTTCGCCAGCACGGGACGAGACGACAGAAAGGTCAGATCTACCGAGAAGGGTCGGCTACCGGGCGGCTCGAAGGTTTGCACTAAAAGGGCGTTCTCGGCTTGCAACTGAGCAAGGTCGTGCCTCCGAAGAGTCGCCTCTCCCACCGAGTCCCATCGCCCTCCAGTGCCGCCTTTTCGCGTAGGTTATCACTCCAGCAGTCGATCTACGAAGCTGTTGTGTGTTTCGATCACCTCGCTGCGCATTCGCTCAGTGAGATGGAGGTATCTTTCCGTCGTTGCCATATGTGCGTGTCCCAGTTCCATTTGCACCACCTTCAGCGGATTCGGGGCACCAATGTCCTCCAGGTAAGCCAATCGCTCCACGGCATAGCCGTGCCTCAAAAGATGAGGCCAGATGTGCAAGCCCGTCCGTTTGTAATTGGTCGAGAACGCACGATTGATCGCCGAGGTGTGCAGTGGTTTTCCCGTCCGTCCCACAAATACACTGCCGCCGGGGCTTTCCCTGCTGCTACGCACGCGGCGCCAACGTTCCATATGGACGTACCTGTCAATCGAACGAAGCAACCGGACAGGAAAGAGGACCGCTCTCCGCTTCTGTCCCTTACCCGTGATCTTGACGGCTACGGTCTCGTTTTCAATCGAACCTGGGTCCTCAGGAAGTAC
Organism: Terriglobia bacterium; assembly: GCA_035578005.1. Lineage (GTDB taxonomy): Bacteria > Acidobacteriota > Terriglobia > UBA7540 > UBA7540 > Gp13-AA77. The sequence continues at coordinate 779 of DATJYK010000413.1, read as the reverse complement.
ATCCAGAGGTAGCGAGCACACCTCCTTGGACCGCATGCCGGTTAGCCACATGATCTCCGCTATGAGTTGATCCCGCCAGGTCCGGAAGCTTTTTATAAAGTGCCGCACCTCTTGCCGCGACGGAATTCGCAATTCTTCCTTCAACTCCCGAAGCCTCAAATTGTTTCCTGCCAGCACACGACAATTCGGCTCCGCCTGCCGAGTGAGATCTGCGCTGTAAGGAATTCGAGCCGCTCCCAGTTCGAAGGGAAGTGCATCGACCCAGCCCTTGCGGTGGGCGAACCGATAGAACTGACAGATTACGGTCAACTTGTGATTGATGGTGCTTCGCTTGAGCGGCCGGTTTATTTGCGGACTCGATTCCGAGGCAAGAATGTTCCGGTAGGTGGCAATGTTGAGTTCTGTCACATGTCGCCACTGCACTCCGATCTTTTCGCAGAAACTCAACCAATCTGCGAACTGATAGGCGTAGCTTCTCCAAGTGCTCGTCGAACTCGTCCTTCCATTAACCAGGCTCAAGCGTGCCAGAAAAGCGTTTGGCTCAACTTCCCATCTCATCTGGGAATCCAGCAGAAATGGCCGTCTCTGCGAGTCGAAGAACACATGCATACGACCATCAGACGAACCCTAACTCAATCGGTTAGCTGGATACGCTCGAAAGCCAGATGAGGCATGGATCCGAATGGTTGAATATAAGTTTGGCTCGAAGCAAAGTCAGATTCGGAAACACAGCATTTGGTCAAATCAGACATACAGGAAAAAACGCTGAGATAATGGCT
>DATJYK010000412.1:0-1640 GCA_035578005.1 Terriglobia bacterium | reverse complement strand
GGGTCAAGGTTTGGATTTGCTGGAAACTCGGGGCTGGGCTGACCGGGCCAGCGGCGTGATTGAAGCGTGATATTCGTCGTCGAGTTCTTTTCTGACGGCGGCGATCTGACGGAGCTCGAACTCGGTGAAGCGCAGGCCGCGCCATCGTTCGGCGGCTCGGATGAGCGCGCCGAACATGAGCTTGAGCACCGGCTTCTCGCCGAAGCCATTGGGAATGATTTTCAGCCGTCGCCGTTCTTCGACGAACAGCCGTTCGAGGAGGTTCGTCGTCCTTGCGAAACGACGATGCGTCACCGGCAGGCGCAGGTGCGCGATGCAGGCCTCGAAATCGTCCTCGAAACAGGCGAGCGCACTGGGCAGGACGTTGGCGTAATCGGCGCGAAGGCCGGCCGCCAATTGTCGGGCGATCGCGCGCGACGGCGCCTGATAGCAGGCGGTGACCCGCGCCTTGAATTCGGGCCAAGGATCGGCCGAGACCTTGGCTGCGAGGTTGCGCATCCGATGCGCCAGACAGCGCTGGCGCGCCGAGCGGGGGAAGCATTCCTCGATCGCCCGGATGATCCCAGGCGCCCCGTCGCTGACCACGAGCAGCGGATCGCCCAGCCCTCTGGCGCGCAGGTCCTGGAAGAACGCCCGCACCGTTTCGACATCCTCCTTCGATCCGGCCATCAACCCCAAAAGCGATTTGCGCCCGTCCTCGCCGATCCCCCAGGCGGCCAGAACCGCTTCTCGCCGCTGGCCCGGACGCAGCCGCTCGGCGATGCCGTCGATAAACAGGTAGGCCACCGTGTGTTCGGAGAGATCGCGCTTGCAGAAGTCTTCGTACTCGGCCCACAGCTTCTCGGTGATCTCGCTCACCGCCGCCCGCGACAGAAGCCGCTGGCCGGTCTCGTCGGTGAAAGCGTCCTCGATGTCGCGCGTCGACAGGCCCCGCGCGTAGAGTTCGACCGCCAGTCGCTCGAGTTCCCGCGTGCGTCCCGAAAGCGCCGCCCGCACCTTCGACACAAAGGGCTCAGGCGTGTCCCGGACTTGCGGAGCCGAATAATCCACGGCGCCCTCCGCCGTCTTCATCTTGCCCGGTCGATAACCGTTGCGGTAGCCGACTTTGCCGTCCTCGCCGCGCTCGTAACGTTCCCGTCCAAGCGCGTCGCTGACTTCTCCCTCGAGCGCCTCCTCGACGATCAGGCGAAGCGCCAGACGCACAAGGTCGCCTCGCCCGGCCGCCGTCCCCAGCTCTCCGTTCATCAAGGCGCGAAGCTGCTCGCGCGTACGCTCCGGGGCGGATAATCTCTCCATCGGGATGCTCCCTCATGGGCCAACGGCGCCAACCGAAAGCCCGCCTTCCTGTTGCGATTCACGTAGGGTGCATCCCAACCCCTTTTTCCAGCAAGCCTATGCCTTCACCCCGGGCGTAGTGCGGGATACGAAAGGGATGGTCCCGGATACTGTATGCGAAGCGAAGGCATCGATAGTAGACCGATAGCTCCAAGCCAATCTTGGGCCCCGCCACAGCTCCCATAGCAGACCGTCAGTGCGGGGCGTGCCGGCGGGGCGCAGAGAGGGGAAAGCAACCATGAGCGAGCGCGCCTATTCCGCAATCCCGTTTGCGGATGTCCGCATCACCGGACCGTTCTGGCGCG
>DATJYK010000411.1:0-2370 GCA_035578005.1 Terriglobia bacterium | reverse complement strand
TAATCTGCTCAATCTACTCGCCATTCCAGAGCATTGAACAGCCTTGCCACCGCAAGCGACTGATTTCGCCCACGGATTCCGGCCGTCTGCCTAGTCCGAGCTTCCTACTTCCAGCACGAGCAAGTCATTGAAAGGGCGTCAAAAGCGCGGTTTTTCCGGCCAAAACGTAGCCATGTAACCTGAAATTTGCGGCTTGTACACCGCTGCCGAGCATGCCTATACATGGGCCATGTATATCGAATCCGTCCCCAACCGGAATTCGCCCCCCCGCCATCCTGCTGCGCGAGAGCTATCGCGAGAACGACCGTGTCCGTAAGGTATCCACCCGGTGGCAGCCGTCTTGCCTGGCTGACTGAGGGCGGCTCTGCTTTGCGCCATGCGGCGAGGCAAAAGTGAGGCTGCCACTGTGGCAGCCACGTATCCACCCGGTGGCAGCCGTCTTGCCTGGCTGACCAAGGCTGTTCAATGCTCTGGAATGGCGAGTAGGTTGAGCAGATTATCGATGCCTGCGAGGGCGGCGCGGTAGCGGTCTTGGGGAAGCGTACCGGTTTGGTTGGCCTTGAGGATGTTGAAGGCGAAGCTGCGCAGGCGGGCGAACACGCCGGGTTTGGTGCGGATGCGCGAATTGTCCTCGCCCATGGAGACGTCGCGGCTGTGGTGGGAGGTGGTCTCGACCCGCCAGTGGGCGCGAATGGCCTCGGCGGCCCGTGCGGCGGTGACCGGCGTGTTCGAGATGTAGAAGGCCGCTTCAGTGGTGTGGTGCAACAGGCCGGTGGCGGTGCGGCGGGTGTAGACATCCCGCTCGACCCGGATGACGGCGGCGACGTGGTCGCGCCAGTCGGTGTCGGCCAGCCTGGCGGCGGGATCGAAGACGGTGACGCGGCGGCGCTCATCGCGGTTGCGCCCCGTGTTGTGGCTGAGAGCTGAGCCGCGTGGCGCGGCGGTCGCACAGATGTCCTGGATTTGCCGTAGCAGGGTCGACTGGTTGTCCTTGACCTGGACGATCAGGGCGATGTTGGCGGCTGCGGCGACTTCGAAATGTTTTTTTGACAGTGCAGTGCATCGAGGGTGACGAGGGCACCGCCGGCGACGCCGAGTTCGGCCAGCAGCGCCTGCGCCGCCGGGATCTCGTTGGACTTTTCGGCGATATCGACATGGGCGAGCACCAGGGCGGTGTCGGTGGCGAAGGCACTCAGCACCTGGGCGGCGGCCCGGTCATGGAAGGCGTCGAAGCTGCCCCGCAGTGTCTTGCCGTCGAGCGCGATGCTGCCCTGCCCGGGGATGGCACGCGCCGCCTGCAACAGGGCGGCATGGCGACGGAAGACCACCTCCACCGCGGCCGGATCCAGACCTTGCAGGATATAGCGGATGGCCGTATGCGCCGGTGCCCGCCGCCATGTCAGCCCGAACGCCGCATTGAGCCGCTGGCGATGCACGTCGATGAAGGTGACGATACCGCGATACGAGTTGCCGCCGGTCACGATGGCCAGGATGGAGAACAGCAGCACATAGCGCAGCGTGTAGAGCTTCCCCTCCGCCCGGCGCGGATCGGGGATCTCCGCCAGCAACTCCAGCAACGGCGCGAATGCAGACACGGCAACCTCCACCTCGGTTGCCGCCCCATGAGTCAGACCGCCTGCGGTTCGAGAATCCCCTTTCTCATCAGCCACTTCATTTTGACCGCTCGGTGTTGCAGCCCAGACTCAGTTCAGCCAACCGCGAGCGTTGAACAGCCTTGTGCTCATCCCCCGCGCATACATCGAGAGGATCTTGTCATCAAAGCCAGGAAAGCGGCGCTGATACTTGGCAATAAGCTGCGGATCAAAGGTCGACTGTCGGTCCCGTGGGATGTCCAGCGTCAATTTGCTGTTCTCGGTGACCACCGTCTTCTTGCCGTAGCCATTGCGGCTATTGCCGCTCTCTCCGGTCGCAAGGTGATGGTCCATCTCCGCATTGAGCACCCGCTCGGCAAACGCCTTCTTCAACTCGTCAAGCAAGCCGTTGGGGTCAAAGGCTGTTCTCGGATCCGCTCCGCCCAGGAGCTGGTCCAGCACGGCGTCGGGGATACGCGGCTCTTTGCGTCGGGGCATGTGGGGTCTCCTGCTTTCCCATTATGTCCTTCCGCACACGAAATTCCCGATAGGCCCCTTGCATGCGGCGCCGTGGCCCTGGCCGCGGTCCTGACGGCGGTGTTCCAACTCAGCGGCCCGGACGAGGACGGAGCGAAGCTGGTCAGCGACTTGGCCTGGATGGCAGAGCGAGTCGATCTCAGGGATCCGCGGGAGGTGCATTGCCCGGCCTCTTCCTCGGGCTTTAGCCTTCCGACGTGCTTGGGACTTTAACAATGCTCGGACGCGCGACCCAGAGCGG
>DATJYK010000410.1:0-10537 GCA_035578005.1 Terriglobia bacterium | reverse complement strand
ACGGCGGGGCTGAAGCCAGGCTGAAGCCCCGCCCTTTTCGAATCCCGGTGAGAAATGCAGGCTAACCGCCATCGTTTCGGATTAATAGAGCCGGGCGGCCCGGGATTATCGGAGACCGCCGCCACAAGCGAGGAATCGGTCTTAGTCTTAGTTACACCCTCTCACCGGCATCTCTGACCATGAAGCACAGCTTCTGCCGGAGAACTGTTTATCACAAGAATAGTGCGGCTGCAATAGAGAGTTGATGCCGATGCGAGCCTCCCATTTCGGCAAACCCCAGCCCATCTAGCCTGCAGGTAGTGTCTCAGCTTGAGGTGGCACGGGCATCCTGCCCGTGTTATTTCATGGCCAAGATGGCCACGCCACTTCAAACTGAGACACTACCAGCCTCAGCCTGCATTTCTCTTGACATCTGTAGCGGATAGCTATATATAATCGAGTAATCGTGCTCGGAGCTGGCAGGCGATGATCTCATTAACACCACGAGTCATGACGCCCAGGTTCGTGGCGGACGAACTCCGGACCAAACACGCATGGCAGTATCTCCGCTGGGTAGCGAGAGCCCAGTGGGAAGCGGTTGCAAGGTCTTCCGGGTGGTGTCTTGGCCGGACCGTGCACCCTGATCGTGGCACTCTGGACACTCCAAAAAATCGCGAAATGAAGGAGGGTCCCACGATCTTATTGATAACAAAGGATCGATTTTGAGAACCCACGATGTTGTTGAAAAAAAATAAGATACCTCGAATAAGCCACGATCTTTCTGATAACAAAGAAGTTTACTCTGAGGGCGCAGCCTTAAGTGGCTTCACGGGCAGTGCAAGAGCTGAGGAGCGCGTCTTGGTGGCGTAGGCTCAGGCTCCTTGAACTTGAATACAGGCGATCGAAGCCTAAGACTCTTTTAGAATCAACACGAGTTTCAAACGAACCCGTCATGTTACTCATTACAGCTGAGTTAGTCCATAAATCCAGTCATGTAATTGAAAACAATAATCTTATATCATCATCGCCAACATTCCGCAAGCTATGACCCCCGCAGCTTTAGCTCTGGCGTCCTCGTATAACCACCGGCTGGTGGCCCTCTCGGTCCTCATCGCGATCTGCGCTTCCTACACGGCTTTGGACCTTGCCGCGCGCACATCGGCTGCCCAGGGCAGAGCCCGGATTGTCTGGCTTAGCGGCGGCGCCGCCGCCATGGGCCTCGGCATCTGGTCCATGCACTACATCGGAATGCTGGCGTTCATCCTGCCGGTTCCGGTGCTCTACGATCTCCCAACCGTCTTCGTCTCTTTCGTGGCCGCCGTCTTCGCCTCCGCCGTGGCGCTCTGGGTGGTCAGCCAGAAGACGCTTACGCTGGTGCGCGCGGTGGCGGGCAGCATCATCATGGGCGCCGGCATCGCCTCCATGCATTACATCGGAATGGCGGCCATGCGCCTGCCCGCCCGCTGCGAGTGGAATCTCTCCATCGTCGTGTTATCCGTAGTGATCGCCATTGTCGTTTCCCTGGTGGCGCTTTGGCTGGCCTTTCATTTTCGCAGCCAGGCGCGGGACGTGAGCCTCTTGAAGTTAGCCAGCGCCGTGGTGATGGGTTTCGCCGTAGCCGGTATGCACTACACCGGCATGGCGGCAGCAAGTTACACGCCTTCGCCAATGATCGGGAACACTTCGCATGCGGTCAGCGTCTCGACGCTCGGCGCGGCCGGCATCACCACGGTCACCTTTATGGTGCTCACCTCGCTGGCCAGCCGCCGCGATCCCGCGGCGCAGCGCCTCGTACTCCCGCTCACGGGCCTCTTCTTCGCGGTGCTGATCGGCATGACCGTCTTCGAGACGCTGAAGATGTCTGCCTTCCCGCACCTCACGTTGTGGGCGTCGCACCTGATGACCATCGCCTTTAGCAGTGTGGCCGCGGTCGTGGCCGGCTATTTTCTGCTGCAGGAGCAGTCGCGCTTGCTCGAAAAAGCCCTCGCAGCGCTGCGCAGCAGCGAGCGCGCGGAACAGGCGCTGCGCGAAAGCGAGGCGCAGTTCCGCCTCCTCTTTGCCGACAATCCGCTCCCGGCGTGGGTCTATGACCGGGAAACACTACTCTTCCTTGAGGTCAGCGATGCCGCGGTGCGGCACTACGGGTATTCGCGCGAAGAATTCCTGTCCATGACGGCTGAGGCCATCCACCCGGCGGAGGACGTTCCAAGGCTTCGCCAGGGTTTGAGTTCCGGCGCGTCCGGAGACTTGTCGGCCGGGGCCTGGCGCCATCGCAGAAGAGACGGCAGCCTGATTGACGTGGAAGTCTTCGCGCGTCCGCTCACCTTCGCGGGCCGGCGCGCCGAAAAGGTGGAGGTCATCGACGTTACCGAGCGCAAGCGGGCCGAAGCCGAGCTGCAGCACGCCAAGGAAGCCGCGGAGGCTGCCAATCGGGCGAAGAGCGAATTCCTGGCCAACATGAGCCACGAAATTCGCACACCCATGAACGGCATTATTGTTATGACCGAGCTCGCCTTGGAAAGCGAACTCACCTCCGATCAGCGGGAATTCCTCGAATTGGTGAAGACCTCGGCGGACGCGCTGCTGACCATCATCAACGACATTCTGGATGTTTCCAAGATTGATTCCGGAAGGTTCAGCCTCGATCCCATTGAATTCAACCTGTGCGACAGTCTTGCAGAAACCGCCCGAGTGCTGGCCCCATCGGCGCATAAGAAGGGGCTGGAGTTCATCCTTGACCTCAATCCCAACCTGCCCGACTTTGTGAATGGTGATCCCAGCCGGCTGCGCCAGGTGATCGTGAACCTCATGGCCAACGCCATAAAGTTTACCGAACGCGGCGAGGTGGTGCTGCGAGTCTGGACGGAGTGGGAAAACGAGGACCATGTGCTTTTGCATTTCGTCGTCTCCGACACCGGCATCGGAATTCCCCGGGAAAAGCAGGCCCTCATTTTTGAGGCGTTCACGCAAGCCGACGGCTCGATGACGCGCAGGTTCGGCGGCACGGGGTTGGGCCTCACCATTTCAGCGCGGCTGGCCGAAATGATGCGAGGCCGAATCTGGGTGGAAAGCGAAGTGGGCCAGGGTAGTAAGTTTCATTTCACGGCGCATCTCGGAAAAGTGAACCAGCCCGCGATGCCGCCGCTGGAGCTTGTCCTCGAGCCCGAAGCGCTGGCCGGCGTTCGAGCTCTCATCGTGGACGACAACGCCACCAACCGACGCCTTCTGGAGGAATTGCTGAAGCGCTGGGGCATGGAGACTGAGTCGGCCAGTAATGCCGAGGCTGCTTTGGACGCCATGCGGCGCCGCCTGGCCGAGGGGCGCGCCTTCCAGATGGTGTTGACCGATGCCCAGATGCCGCACGTCGATGGCTTCGAGTTGGCGGAGCGCATCCGCGGGGATCGCGATCTCGCCGGGCCCGTGATCATGATGCTCACGTCGGTGGGCGAGCACGGAGACGCGGCACGCTGCCGGGCGCTGGGAGTCAGAGCCTACTTGACTAAGCCTATCCGTCAATCGGAGCTGCGCGAGGCCGTCGCAGGCGCGCTGGGCATTCCGCTTCATCGCCGGCCCTCCCCTGCCTTGCTCACGCGCCACTCGCTGCGGGAAGCAGCCAGGGGAAGCCTGCGGGTGCTGGTGGTGGAAGACAACCCCATCAACTTGCGGGTGGCGGTCAGTCTGCTGGAGAAGAACGGGCATCAGGTGGCGACGGACGGCAGGCGCTCGGCATCCTGGAGAGGGAGCGTTTCGATTTCGCTCTTGTAGACCTCCAGATGCCCGAGATGGACGGCTTCGAGCTCACGGCCGCGGTCCGCGCCCGGGAGGCAAGCACGGGCGCGCATCTTCCCATCATCGCGCTTACCGCACACGCCATGAAAGGTGACCGCGAGCGGTGTCTGGCGGCAGGTATGGACGCGCACGTCGCCAAGCCCATTCGCGCGGCAGAGCTGTGGGAGGCCATCCGCTTGCTGGAGCCTCCTTCACTCTCAGCAGACCGCAAGGTTGAGCAACCCGCCCCAGAACCATTCGAGGCAACCTCACGTTAGAGTAAGTCGGCTTCCACGGTGCTGACCGGAAAACCACGCGATTTGGTATCATCGCCATCTCGACTGAGGCACTCGTGTGATGTGGCATCGGCGACGAATCCGCCTTGACGGACGATTGAAGAACTCGTCCGCGCTGTCGTCAATCCGAGGCGCTGAGAAAAGGGCAGGCGGAAAGCCCCGCCGTTACAACGTCCATCGAATATTTGCCATCTCCGCCGCCTTTGCGGCTCTGAATCTGGCCGCACAATCCCCGCCCAAGTTTGACAGCGTCGAGATCGGCGTCTTTGATCCCCAGACGTGGAATGGCATTGTTTTCGTCGCTCGCGCCCGTCAGCAACCCCTGAACTTTGCGCTGCGCTTCGGGTCACGGAGCGAAGGTTTTCTGGACGGGGAGCAAATCTACAACGCCGTGTCGGAGGTGGGGCCGCACGCGCCCGACGGTTCTTACTGCCGCGTGTCGTGGAAGAATCTTCAGCGGCAGGCTCCGGTGACTTTGGAATGGTCGCGCATTGATGAGACCACGGTGGTGGGGAGGCTGGCGGCGGCGCAGGACTTTCAGTTGGTGCTTGAAACTTACTTTACGGATCCGTTGCAAGGAGGAAGCCAGGGCTTCTACAGCATCGATTCCTCAATGCAGGCCGTTACAGGCGAGCGGTTTTTTGATGGTGTATTCGACGCGGCTCCGCAGCTTGTGGTGATGGTTGACCAGCCGGCCATCAGCGGTGGGCTCTACCCGTCGCTCCGCGAACTGCGCGACAACATGAACGGCTCCGGCCGCCTCACATCCCCGATTGACGCGGGCTCTGAGGCTGCCACGGCCGGGCTCGAATTTGTTACCGGCCCTGCGGGGTCAGCCCACTTTGTGGCCGCACTCGGCTGGAGCCGGAATGACCTGACGGCGCGCGCTCACAGCCTGCTCGAAGCCGGAAGGATCGATGCGATTCTCAAGCAGAAGTCGGAGGGATACGCTACCCGCAGACCCAGAGTGGCAGGCCTGTTCGAAGGAGCAGAGGAAGCCATCGGGAATTCGATGTTTTGGAATACGCTTTATGCGCCCTCGAACGGCCTTATTTTTCCCAGCATCAGCCGCCGCTGGGCAAACAATTTTGGAGGCTGGGTGGTGGGCGAGTGGGATTGCTTTTTCGGGTCCCTGCTCACAGGCCTTGAAGATCAGGCGCAGACCGCTGCCGCAATCAAAGCCATACTACTCGCCCAAGGCGCAAACGGCGTAGTTCCCAACATCGCGGGCGGATCCGGGACTACACCTGACCGGTCACAGCCTCCCGTGGGTTCGTTTGCCGTGTGGAAGGAATATCAGAAGTTTCAGGACCGCGATACGCTAGCTTGGGCCTACCCCAGGTTGGTAAAGTGGCACGATTGGTGGTTTCATGACCGCGGCGATGGCCAACCCTGGCGCGACGGCAACCACGACGGGCTGCTGGAATGGGGGAGCGACCGGGGCTCCACGCCTTCGATAGGCGGGCGAGGCTCCTTGCAGCAGGCCAAGTGGGAAAGCGGGATGGACGATAGCCCCATGTGGGACGACGCGGCCTACGACACGAAGACCTACACCATGAACCTCGACGACGTGGGACTGAATTCCCTTTATGCGCTTGACGCGGAATGCCTCGCAAAAATTGCGATGGCACTCGGTAACAAAGAGGATAGCGAGCGCTTCAGCGCAGAATATGACCGCATCAAGCATCTGGTGCGAGAGCGATTGTGGAATGACGCTGACGGCATTTACGAAAACCGCTTTTGGGATGGCCGGTTTTCGAAGCGCCTCTCACCTACCAATTTTTATCCGCTGTTTGCGGGCATTGCCACAACCCATCAGGCGGAGCGCATGGTGAAGGAACACCTGCTGAATCCCGAGGAATTTTGGGGTCCGTACGTGGCGCCCACGATCGCGCGAAATGATCCGGCGTTCAAAGACCAGTTCTATTGGCGCGGCGATATCTGGGGGCCCACCAATTACATGCTATACGAAGGAATCGACCGCTATCAATTCGATCAGGCGGCGCTCGACTATGCCCAAAAGAACTACGCTCTCTTCATGGACGATTGGAAGCAAAATCAGCACGACAATGAGCAGTACCACTCCTGGGCCGGTAATGGCGGTGGCGATACGCATTACACGTGGGGCGCTTTACTTTGCCTGGTCGCGCTGGACCAATACATCGACGAGAACCCGTGGGACGGACTCCGTTTTGGAGCACTCGACCCGCCGCAAGAAGGAACGTTTTCGGGGCGCGGTTTGGGAGAACCACCACTACGAAGTCACCATCGGTCCTCGTCTCACGGAGCTTGCACGCGACGGCCAGGATCGGTTCGAGGCCGATGCCGGTGTGGTGGTGCGGAAGTACGAGGTTACCCTCGCACGCCTCTCTTTCAACATCGACACAACCCGAGCCGTGAAAGTCACCACGGCTGAATTTGACTCCGGCACGCTGAACCTTCGCATTGACGGTTCGCCTGGGGGCTCAATCAGTGTCGCGGGTAATCGTGCTGGTTTTGAGGTGCCGGCAGGAAGGCATACGATCGAGCTCACACGCTGACGGCGCTCAGCGGATGAGCAGAAGGGAGAGACTCTTAGCCTGCATTTCTCGCCAGGATTCGAAAGGGCGGGGCTTCAGCCCCGCCGAACCCTGGGGAAATTGAGCCTTTGTGTTCCGCTCTCGGCGCAGCCTGCCCCTGGCAGGCTGCGCCGAGAGCGGAAGACGTCAACATCGGACAGACGCCGTGACGGCGGGGCTGAAGCCCCGCCCTTTCGAATCCTGAGGGAGAAATGCGGATCAGCGCCCTGCCTGGACTCTTGTCATTTCGGTGGGGAGAATGCTGACCCGTGCGATCTGCGTGTCAGTCCGGGTGATAAGCCGCGACCACACGGTGTCTGGATTGGGGTCGAACACCGTGCCCGGGCTGGCTTCGAAAATCCACCACCCGCCTAGCCGTACTTCATTCTCCAGTTGCCCCACGTCCCACCCGGCGTAACCCACATAAACCCGCAAATCGCCGGGACCCGAACTGGCCGCCAGAGCTTTCTCCAGGGGCGCTTTGCTGGAGAGCAGATAGACTTCGCTGAGCACGGAGCTGGCCTCATCGGGCTTCTTTTGCGACCGGAGCAGCGCAAACACCGCGTCGAGCTCGACCGGACCACCCAGATAAACCGGATCAGAACCGCGCTTGGCTGTGTCCACACCCTTGAGGACTCGAGAGAGAGAGGCTTGGGTGCGGCGGTTGATGATGAGACCGAGAGCGCCGTCCTTATCGTCGTACCGGATCAACAGCACTACCGACTGGGCGAAATTGGGGTCCGAGAGGCCCTTGGCCGAAACCAGGAGTTTGCCCACGCCGAGGTCCCCGATTTCCGTTGACTGGCCTTTGGCGAGCGGTGAGGTGAAAATCGCCACACACAGCACTGCCGCCGCGAGCGCAATCGGACTGCAGGACCTTTGCATCCTCACAGTATGTCCTTTTTTGCTGTCAAATGAACAGATGCCATCCGACGCCGACGCACCCGACGCACCGACGCACTCCCGGAGCCAGAAAGCGATATGGGCAGGCTGGCTCATCGCCACGAGCGATAAGCCAAGGTGCAGTCGCCGGGCGTGCCTGCTACAATCAAGTGCCGCCATGGACATCGAATGGGTGCGGAAATTCTGCCTCTCGCTGCCTCACACCACAGAACAGGTGCAGTGGGGCTCCGACTTGCTCTTTAAGATCGGCGGCAAGATGTATGCCCTGTTGCCGCTTGAGCCGGCCCCCATTTGGCTCACGTTCAAGTGCGCGGACGAGGAGTTTGCCGCGCTCGTAGATCAGCCGGGCATTATTCCCGCGCCCTATCTGGCCCGCGCCAAGTGGGTGGCGCTCGAGACCGAACACGCCCTGCGTCCCACCGAGATCAAGCGGCTGCTGCACCAGTCGTACGAGCTTGTATTTGCCAAGCTGCCCAAGAAGACTCGCGAGGCGCTACGCGCCGCACGGTAGCGATGCGGCTTCCACACTCACCTGGCGTCCGGGGTGGCCTATCTAGTGCGGTGTCGCACTCAGTTTTTGACAAGCTTGCAATCTTTGCAGGGCTGCGAGCCACGCCCCTGGCTCGTGACTTAGTCCCCGGTTTCATAAGTACGCTAACGTATTCGCGCGAGCGATTCAGATTGGCATTCTCTCCGAGTGGCCGACGATTCATCCGGAAATGCGCCCGGGGCAACTGTGCTCCCGAATTGTCCGAAATCAAGTGCGTGCTTTACCGGATGGAGAGTTCCGGAAAAGGCGGACACTTGTCGACGTGAAGATACTCCTTGCAGCCATCCCTTGAAGGGTGAGCGGTAACCCGCTGCCGAGCCAGGGTATGTTGGTCCACCTCATTCGTCGTAGCTCGCGATTATAACCCGTCTCGTATTGCGATTCTTGCAGTACCGACTGACACCCCAACATCCGGGCGTTATGGGCTGGGTATACGCTATAGGTTGTGGTATATTAATCTGATAGGAGCGTGCGCATGAGCTACCGCAACAAAACTTACGTCGTATTTGACGGCGATAACGACATTTATGCTTATCGTTTCATGAAAGGCTGGAAGGCCCTTCCAAACGTGGGCTTCAATTTTCACGATGCGCACGACCTCGGCTCGGAGCTTACAGACCGACCGCTGGAGCTAACGATCAAGCGCCGCCTTCGAGAGCGCTTTTCATCTGCTAAGCAAGTTATAGTTCTTATCGGCCAGCATACCCGCTACCTATACCGTTTTGTTCGCTGGGAGCTGGAGGTTGCGCTGGACCTAAGTCTACCGATCATTGCGGTTAACTTGAACGGTAAACGCTTGATGGATCCGGAACGCTGCCCTCCAATCATAAAGGACGAGTACGTCGTTCACATCCCGTTCAAGCTTGCTATCCTCAGACACGCGCTGGACCAATTTCCCTCTCAACATTTGGCACGTGATCGCCAGGATCGTGGGCCACTCTACTACCCGGACGCAGTGTATCGAAGCTTAGGGTTGCCTCCTGCCGTGACGCCAGCTCCGATCACCGTGCGTCCGCCGATCGTGGCTGCGCAGACTCCAAGGTCGTCTGCCGGGTCAATTCTGGCAGGACTACTCTCACCGGTGAACCCGGTCGCCACGCCATTTGAGTCGCTCGTTCGTGGACTTCCTCGCGTGCAGAGCCCCACGATTAGCTCGCAGACTCTCTTCCCGTTGCCACCATTCCCGTGGTTCAAGAACCGGGGCTAAGGAGGAGGCAAGTTCCGGATTTATAGACGGCGAGGGCAGCCCCGCCCATGACCCAAACAGGATTTCGCCCGGGTGGGTCACTCGGAAGCTACCGAGGCGCGGTGGCGCGACGAGCCAGTTCGCGACGTGGCGACCCCCGAAATACGTACGCGAACTTCTGAAAGCGTGTACTTAGGCTTCGCCGTAAGACGGCCAGAGGCGTAGGCGATGCGGAATCGTCAACCTTGACACGAGTCGAAAGCTGCTGCGCTGGCGGTGCTGTTGCTGATTCTTGCGGCTGCGCCGAGCCATGCCCGCTGCCCGAGCCTCCGGGTAGCGCGACGCGACGGGCATAATGTAGCCTATCGGTAAAAGCTACATCAATGGAACCCATTGAATTAAAAGAGCTTGACACGACGTCCGCCTCATGCTACATAGGAAGTCTGCGGGCAGCCATAGAGGTTCGCCGTGATGTTGTGTGCGTGGGCAAATCCCGATGAGCGAAGTTTTAAACTCAGGGTACCCCTCCCCCAAGAAATCTAAGTTAAATTTTTGCCCTACCCTGGAATGTCATTGATAATAAAGGACCGAAAATGAGAAAAATGAGAAAAGTGAGACTACCCTGGAATATATATGAAAACAAATGAGTTAGCTCATTTACCCTGGAATGTTATTGATAAATATACAGGTTAGTATGATTTTCAAAGACCCCCAATTTCTTATGTGATTGAAAAAGCTTGAGTTATCCTATGTTCTGCGGAATGTATATGATGTACAAAGACTTATGGCAACAGACGCTTTCGGCGGGCGGTGAACTGGACGCCTAAGTCGGGGGATAGAACTCTGTTCGGTACCGGGCCAGATTTTACAGAATATTACGAACAAACCCGTCATCCGATTGAAAACAAAGAGTCGTGTTTTTCGACCCCGTCATGTTACTGAAAACAAGATCGTTGTGTCCAGAAACCCGCCATCTGATAGGAAACAAGCCGTTTATCGACGGGACGGAAAGAGAAGAAGAAGTTGTGTCGCGCAACCTGGAAAAGGGCACATCTTCCATCCTTCCCTTACTCGCTGCCATCGTGGTTACGGTGCTGTCGTACGCCAGCGCTGCGCAGGGCCAAGAGCCGCGAATCGTTCTGGAGCGAATGGGAGCGACGGTGGTCCTGGAGCCGTACACGCCCAACATCATTCGCGTCAGCATGAGCCTGGATAAAGACCAGGCCACAGCCCCGCCGGGCTACGGTTTCATCGCCGCTCCGTCGGCCGAAGGCTGGACGCACCGGCAGGACAGCGC
>DATJYK010000409.1:0-22628 GCA_035578005.1 Terriglobia bacterium | reverse complement strand
TACTTCTCCCATACGAAGGCGCCGAAGGTCCGGAAGGTCTCGAAGCCGAGCCGCTCATAAAACCGCTGTGCTCTGTAGTTGACGTCTGTCACGGTGAGAGACACTTCTTGATAGCCCAGCCGATGGGCTTCGCGAAACGAGCGATCGAGAAGTGCGGTTCCGAGTCCCAGGGACTGGAAGTCAGAGCCAACAGCCACTTGGGGGACGTGCGCGGTTGCGCGATGGACGCCGGTGAGCGCCACAAGGCCAGCGAGTTTTCCGGTGGCCACGTGATGCGCCACCAAACACGCCTGTGGCAACGGTTCGCCGCATCCTCGCAGGTCGAAGATATTGTCGATCAGCCGCGAAGCCCCCGCGGCGCTGGCGTACTGGTCATTGATGACGGCATCGATGTGGCCGCGATAGGTGTGGGCAATTAATTGCGCCGCCAGCGAATCATGGCGCCGTTCCCACATCTCGATGGCAAAATCGGATTGGGCGAAATTGGTGGGCGTATGCTCAGAACCGGATCGGGTTTGCAGTCTGTCGAGGCCGCAGGCCATGAAACGCCGGCCATAGGTTCTGAAGCCGTACTCGCCGAACCGGGGCTCGAGCTCCTCAGTTCCGTAATGCGGAAGCTGGGCCTCTACCCGCTTCACACCGGGTATGGCAAGCAGGGTTTCAAGGACATGATCGAGCAAGTGCAAAGTTCGCTCGCGCGCCGCATCGTTGACGACAAAGAGGTCGCCCACCAGCCCCTTTTCGCCTTCGCAGACGAAGAAGCTGTAACCCTCAATACGGCCATCGTTCACCAGCGCGTAACCCGAGAGCCGCTGTTCCGCGAGGCACTGGCTGATAACGCGCATCGAGGGCTCATAGTCCCAGCGCAGTTCTTCGCCCCAGGCTTTTGACTCCAACTGGAGGAGAGGCGTGAAAGCATTGGCTTGAAAATGCCGGATGTCAATGATCTCGGATGCCAAGATCAACTCCTCGCGGTAAGCCTGGAACGCTGAGTATAACCTACGGGCAGGTCGAACCAGCGCCGCAAGCGCCCGCTCAGAGGCCTGCCGCGACGGTTCGGAAGCGGGTCTTAAAGAACTAACCGTTGTGGAATACGGTTGATCCCCGCTCCGTGTGAACCAACGTTATGCCTCAAACTTCATCTGCGCGGATATCCTTGGAGTCTGAACCTCACGCGCCGACCGGTGCGCAGGTTGACAGAAAAACGGTGGAGGAAGTGAAGCTTCGCTTTCGCGTCGAGTACCTGGCAGCGGCCGGAGTCTTGGGGACGCTTGGCTTTCTTCCGCGCCGCCTGGCGCGGGGTCTCTGTGAGGTTCTTGCCGTCGGGAGTTATTTCCTTTGGCCGCGCTTGCGGCAGGTTGGTTTATTCAACCTGAGACTGGCTTTCCCGGAGTGGTCAGAACGGCAGCGCCGGCGCATTCTCTTCGGCACTTTCCAAGGATTCGGACGGATGCTGGCGGACTTTGCCCACTTTCCGCGGCTGACGCGCAAGAACATCGAAGAGCTGATCGTTTATGACGGGTTCGAACACTACGCCCGCGCGCAAGCTCAAGGCAAAGGCGTTATCTTTCTTACTGCGCACTTTGGGAATTGGGAACTCAGCTCGTTTGCCCACAGCCTCTATGGTTACCCTTTGAACTTTACTGTTCGTCCCATGGACAATCCGCTGCTGGACGCCATGATCAGCCGCTATCGCTGCCTAAGCGGGGGGCGGCCCGTCGATAAGAATGACTTTGCCCGCCGTGCGCTGCAAGCTTTGAGGCGCGGTGAGGCCGTCGGAGTCCTTATGGACACCAACATGCTTCCTCCGGAGGGTATCTTCGTTGACTTCTTCGGCCGGCCCGCTTCCACCACTAGCGCGCCAGCGCGCCTGGCGCGCAAGACCGGGGCGGCCCTGGTCTTAGGGCTGGCGCTCTGGGACTCAAAGCTCAGGAAGTATCGCCTGCGTTTCGAGCCAGTACCCTGGATTGAGCATGACGACCCCGAAGAAGAGGTCATCGTGAATACGGCGCACTTCAACCGCCTGATCGAAGATCAAGTTCGCCGCTATCCAGACCAATGGTTTTGGGTGCATCGGCGCTGGAAGACGCGGCCGCCCGGCGAGCCGCCGCTCTACCCGTTTTAACAACAGGCAATGGACAAGAGCCAATAACACTGCTGGCTATTGCCTATTCCCTATTGCCTATTTCTATGACCGTTCGCGAAGTCGCTGCTCTGGTTGACGGATCTGTCGAGGGAGATGCCGCCCGTGAGATTCAAGGTGTGGCCTCGCTCGAAGCGGCAGGGTCTACAGACCTCACCTTCGCCACGGACGCTCGCGCACTTGGGCAAGCTGCTCACTCGCACGCGGGCTGCATCTTAGTTCCCCAGGGCAACTTACTCGAGGGCCACACCACGGTGGCAGTGGCCGAACCGAAACTGGCGTTCATCCGGGCCGTCGCTCACTTGATTCCACCGGCGCGATATCCGGAAGGCATCCATCCCACGGCTGTCGTTCTGCCCGAGGCCTCGCTCGGCGAGGGAGTCTCAGCGGGTCCGCACTCTGTGGTTGAAATGGGCTCCCAGGTGGGTGCGCGAACCCGCCTCGGTGCAGGCGTGTTTGTGGGCGAAGGCGCCGAGATCGGTGAAGACTGTATCCTGCATCCGGGTGTAACAATCTACCCGCAGGCACGACTCGGAAACAGGGTGATCCTGCACGCCAGCGTCGTGATCGGCGGGGATGGGTTCGGGTACGTTTTCGCCGAGGGACGCCATAACAAGTTCCCTCAACTGGGCGGCGTCATCATCGAGGACGACGTCGAGATCGGCTGCAACAGCACTGTGGACCGGGGATCGCTCGGTACCACGGTGATCGGCGAGGGCACGAAAATTGATAACCTCGTCCAGATCGCCCACAACGTCAGGATCGGGAAGCATTGCGTGATCGTCGCACAAACCGGCATTTCCGGCAGCGTCAGTGTGGGCGACTACGCCGTCATTGGGGGTCAAGTTGGCATCGGTGATCATGTGACAATTGAAGCGGGAGCAACCATCGCTTCCGGCGGAGGCGTTCTTCCCGGCAAGATCGTGCGCAAGGGCAGCGTGATCTGGGGAGTACCGGGACGGCCGCTCGCCGTGTTCAAGCGTCAGTACGCGCACCTCAGCCGATTGCCCGAACTTGCCCGACGCGTCAGTGAGCTCGAACGGCGCTTCCGCAAGCAACCGGCCCAGTCGTCTTCGAAGCCGGAGTAGTTACCTCGTTCCATGGTGCGCTCGCGTCCCAAAGCAGCTCACTGGCGGAATGACAAGGACGATTTATGAGAAAGCGATACTTCGGCCTGCACGGTATCGGGTTGCTGACTCTAGCCCTAGCGGTCGGGGGTGCACGTCGGGCTGTAGCGCAAGCCGCCGCGCCTGCGGGTGAGGCCCAGCTCCTCGAGATCGCCCGTCAAGGCATGCACAAACTTATGGATGGCGATCTGGATGGTGCCATGCAGCGCTTTCAAGAGGTCCAGCGGCAAGACCCTGCGTCGCCATTAAGCTACCTGTTTCAGGCAGACACATATTGGTGGAGGATCTATCTGACCACCGGTAACCTCATTGACCCTGACGTCTTCGATGTGGTTTCGAAGAATACCAGCCCTTACGACGCAACATTCATGAGTTTCGATCAGGAGTGCATTCGCCGGGCGGAAACTCGCATTCAGGCCAAACAAGACGTGGCCCGCAACCTTCTTTACGAGGGCATGGCCTACGGTCTGCTGGCCCGATTCTATGGCCTGCGAGACAATGACTTGCCTACGGCGCGGGCCGGCAAGAAGATGCGGGCGTTGCTCCTTCAGGCCCTAAGCCTTGATCCTAACCTCACGGATTGTTACCTCGGCCTCGGCATTTACAACTATTTCGTCGACACGCTGCCCACCATCGTCAAGCTGTTGAGGTTTTTGATTGGCTTGCCAGGGGGAAGCCGGGAGGAAGGCCTCCAGCAGCTCCAAACGGTCGCCAACAAGGGCGACTTGGCGAGCGGCGAAGCGCAGTTTTATCTGGCCAAAGACTTCTCGCGCAACAGTGAGAGGCAATACGAGAAATCGCTCACTTTGTTTCAGGACCTGGCCTCGAAATATCCCAACAACATGCTTTGGCAGCTTGTGGTTGGAAGTCTGGAGATTCGGATGGGACGCTCGGATCAGGGTGAAGCGCTCTACCGGGAAGTGGTGGCCCGCACTGCGCACGGGGAGACAGAGGTTGCGCGAGCCCTCCACGCTCAGGCTCAGCAGGCGCTTTCGCGTCGCCACCCTGAGACTCCGCCAGCCAGTTAGTTTAGGCGATGGAGGGTGTGCTGATCCGCGCCTGAAGCGCGTCCGTCTGTTCGTGCGCATGATAGGAGCTGCGCACCAGCGGGCCGGATTCGACGTGGCGGATGCCCAATCGCTCGCCTTCGCGTTTGAGATCGGCGAACTCTTGGGGTGTGTAGAAGCGCGCCACCGGAAGCTGATTCCCCGAGGGCCGCAGGTACTGGCCAATAGTGACGATATCGACGCCGGCGTGCGCCAGGTCGGCCAGCACCGACGAGACTTCCTCGAGAGTCTCGCCGAGGCCCATCATAAGGCCCGACTTGGTGGGAATTTCAGGCGCCATCTCGCGCGAGCGTGCCAGCAGCCGAAGCGAGCGCTCATAGCGCGACCCTCGCCGCGCCACTGGATAGAGACGCGGCACGGTCTCGGTATTGTGATTCAGAATGTCGGGCCGGGCGTCGAGCACCGTCTCCAACGCCGCGTCAGATCCGCGAAAGTCCGGGATCAGCACCTCCACCCGCACCTCAGGGATGCGCCGCCGCAAGGCCGCAATGGTTCCGGCAAACAGGCCGGCGCCGCCATCGGGCTGGTCATCGCGGTCCACCGAGGTCACCACGACGTAGCGCACACCCATAGCCTCCGCTGCACCGGCCACACGCTCGGGTTCTTCGAGATCGACAAGCAGCGGTTTGCCCTTGGGAACGCTGCAGAAAGAACAACTGCGAGTGCAGAGATCGCCCAGGATCATGAAAGTGGCGGTGCGGTGGTTCCAGCACTCGGCGATGTTCGGGCAACGCGCACTTTCGCACACCGTGTGCAGTCCGTGGCCGCGCATCAGGCGCTTGAGCTCGAAGTAGTTGTCGCCGCCGGGCAGCCGCACCTTCAGCCAGTCGGGCCGCTTCACCGGCGCCAGTTTCGGGGCAATTTGCACGAGATCGGTCGTCACTCCCTCATCTTACCAGCTTCCGGGCTCTACGAGGGGAAGTGGGAGAGGTGCCGGAGCGGGAACGCCCAGGCGCACCGCCCCGGTTGGGGTACTCCACAGATACTGAAATGAGGGCAGCACACGCGCGGCGCCAAGAAGCTCATTCAACGAGTCATCTTAAGTAGACCGCTCAATGTTGACCAATACGACTTCAGTAAAACAAGCCCAGGTACGCGAGCCGGAGGTTACCCATTTCTTGGTACAATAATGGGTAATAATCCTCATCGTCCTTGACAGGCTGGAAGCGGCGGTAGTATACATAACATTCGGTTTATTCGGAAAACTTACCGGTAAGCGGCGCGGCTAGCGGGGGGGCAGGCGCGGGCTGCGTTGTGCCATGAGGCAACTCTCATAGTCGAAGACGTCTAACACTGTTCGCTTTAGGTTGAGATTGGCCCTGCTGCAAGCCAACCGCCCGCTCGAGGTAAGCGTCCTAATCCAGCAGAAATCGGCCCCGGGGTGAGCCGGACGAAGTGTTTCCGGTTGGGTCGGTCGCATAGGGCGTAAGCACTGGGATCAACCAATTACTGGCCCCGTGCCTGAGGCAGGATCGCGCTTGTCGGGCTGCGATGGCGGATTGCCCACCTGGGCCACTGACTTGAACTCCGGACTTGTATCACGTAAGCCCACTTGGGGGGGGCCTAAACACATTCTTGGGGGATTTGTAAAAGCCTTGCCTTGGCCGGCACTTCCGCGACTCTCCTTGTGCCTTTGGCGACCAACGGCGTGTGTTGAAAAAGGGGGTGCGGAAAGGGGTTCCCCCCCCGGTATAGGCGTGGTCGGAAACAAACCCATAACCGCATGTTATTGACTATAAGCAATTTAATAGAAAAAAACCTGGGTTCTGCGGCGTGAGCTTAAAAAACGAACCCAAAACGGTAATCCACTGATTCTATTATTGATAAGTCGAAAAAACGGCCTAAAACGCCGCTCCAAAACGAACCTAAACGAACCTAAATCGAACCCGAGATTTCAGGGGGCGGCTGGCAAACGAACCCAAGACGAATGCGAAACGAACCCGAGGCGGGCCGAGACCTGATAGGTCCCTGCCGTTCCGCGAGAGGGCTAACGCCGGTGAGAAATCCCAGGTAGTTGCAATCGGAGTGTAGGAATCTGAGGCGATCATTCATGAAACGGCTTTACTACGCGCTGGTCTTTGTTACCTCAACGGCCCTTTTGCTGGTGGGCCTGGAGACATTCGGAGGGCCTCCAGCGCTTGGCAGAGCGCCAGCGGAGCGGTTATGGCGGCCGGCGGGAGAAAACGGTTCTCAGGCCGCTGCCAGGCGCCTTTCAGCGCCCTCGGCTCATTTAGGGCGTGCCGGCACATCCCCATCAGAGTTTGCCCAACCCGCGTCTCAGGCCCAGAACGGCCACAAGTCCAGCCTCGAAGACGGCAGCAAGTCGTGGCGCGAGCAATACGCGAAACTGCCACTGAGCTTTGAGGCCAACTTAGGCCAGACGGACCCTCAGGTGAAGTTCCTCTCCCGCGGCAGCGGTTACACGCTGTTTCTCACGAAGCGCGACGCGGTGCTTACGCTGCATCGGTCAAAGGTGAACGGTAACCCGTCGCGCTCCGCCACCCCATCCAGCAAGCCGACTGACGCCGCACACCAAGCGACGAGCGCGCTTCACATGAGTCTCGCCGGCGCAAACGCGCATCTTTCCCCGGCAGGTGCGGATGAGTTGCCGGGAAAGGTCAATTACTTCATCGGGAACGATCCTAAGAAGTGGCAAAGCAACATCCCAACTTACGGCAAGGTTCAATATCCTAACGTCTATCCGGGCATCGACCTTACGTATTACGGCAACCAAGGCCAGCTCGAGGACGACTTTGTGGTGTCTCCAGGCGCCGATCCGCGGAGCATCCGCCTGCGGCTTCGAGGTGCGGATAAGGTTCAGGTGAGCCCCAGCGGCGACTTGATTCTGAGCACGCGAGCGGGCGAAGTGCGTTTACGAAAGCCCGAGATCTACCAGGCTCTGCCCGTCTCGATGAGTGCTATGCGGAACAGAAGCTCGAAGCTCACGCTCACCCGGCGCCCGGTCAGCGGCCACTATGTGGTGAGACATCACAACGAAATCGGCTTCGAGGTGGGTGCGTATGATCGCACGCAGCCGCTTGTCATCGATCCGGTGCTCGTTTATTCCTCGTATCTGGGCGGCAGCAATGACGAGAAGCTCTCGGGCATGGATCTGGCGTCCGGCGACGAAATGGTGGTGACCGGCGATACCGCTTCGGACGACTTTCCTACAGAGAATCCCTACCAGGGCACAATCGGCTCAGGCAGCACGAGGAATGTTTTCATTACGGAATTCAGCTCTGATGGGACCTCGCTGGTGTTTTCCACGTATTTGGGTGGGAGCGCCCAGGATGGCGGCTGGGGCCTGGTCGTGGACTCTTCGGGCAACATCTACGTGGATGGCTTTGCCAGTTCATCTAACTTTCCGGCGACGGCGAACGCTTACCAGGGAACCTTCGTCGGCACGCCCGTGACCGACTACGACGTCTTCTTGAGCAAGTTCGACGCCAGCGGCTCGAGGCTGCTCTATTCGAGCTACATCGGCCAGATGGATTTCGCTGCGGTTCAGGATGGCCAGATCGGTCTGGCCGCGAACAACACGGGAAAAGCCTACCTTGCTGGCACCACCAATTCGTCGACTTTCCCGGTCACCTCGGGTGCTTTGCAGATCGACTTCAACGGCGTCGATGACGGCTTTGTGACCGTCATGGATACCACTCAGAGTGGCCCTGCTTCGCTCGCTTACAGCACCTTCATCGGCGGCAGCGGGGTGGACGCTATCCTGAACGATGTGATTGATTCCTCCGGTTACATCTACATAACAGGACACACGACTTCCAATAACTTTCCGACCACAGCGGGAGCGTTTCAAACCGCCTGCGTGCAGTCGTCCGGCACCTGCTCGGATGACGCCTTCGTGGCAAAAATCAATCCTGCCGGTCAAAGATCGGCAGACCTTGTGTACTCCACCTACCTGGGCGGCAGCGGTACAGACCACGGCTTCAGCCTCGCCGTC
The DNA here is from genome assembly GCA_035578005.1 of Terriglobia bacterium. Taxonomy (GTDB): domain Bacteria; phylum Acidobacteriota; class Terriglobia; order UBA7540; family UBA7540; genus Gp13-AA77. Next base: position 14,336 of record DATJYK010000409.1, on the reverse strand, counting down.
GATTCGTCCGGGAACATCTATTCAACCGGCTTCACAAACTCTTCCAACTTTCCTACCTCGCCGGGCGCGTTCCAGACAATGTGTGGTCCCGATGGGACCTGCGAGAGCGGCGCCAATGAAAAGGGCTACGTTACAGAGATCAATCCCGGCGGTCACGGTTCTTCTGATCTCATCTACTCGACCTATCTCAGCGGCGAGGCCCTCGATGTTCCTAAGTTCCTGGTCCTTGACTCGCAGAATGATGCCTACATCGTAGGGCGCACCACGTCACAGCAGTTTCCCGTGATGAATCCACTCCAAGCTGCGAAGGCGGGTCCTGCAAACACCAGTTCCTGCCAGACCACGAGTTGCGCCGCCTACGATGGCTTCATCACGGAACTGAACCCCACAGGCACTGGCCTGGTGTTCTCCACTTTCAACGGCGGGTCCAATTTCGACTCGTGGAACGCGGAAGTGCTGGATTCCTCAGGCAACCTCTACGTGGGAGGCCGGACGTCGTCAACGGACTACGCGGCAACGGCGGGCGTATTTCAACCTGCCCACGCGGCCGTGGTCGGCGGATCCGCTGGACTGGATGCCATGGTGGCCAAGATCAGCCCTACGAGTGCCGCAGGGGTTGGGCTGGGTCCCGCAAGCCTCACCTTCGGTAACCAAGCGGTTGGAACCACCAGCTCCTCACAAGCCATTGTCCTGACCGCCGCTGGGAGCGCGTCTCTAACCATCTCGGACATTACGGTTACCGGGCCGTTCGGACAAACAAATACTTGTGGCACGTTGCCTGTTACTTTGACGGCTGGCGCGCAATGCACGATCAGTGTCACGTTCAGCCCGGTGACAACGGGCTCGCAAACCGGCACCCTGACGATCGACGATGACGCTACGCCATCGAGCCAAGACGTTCCCCTTTCGGGTACTGGCAGCATGGGCACCGGAGCGGGAGTGTCATTTTCGCCCACGAGCTTGACATTCGCCAGCCAAACACAAGGCACCACCAGCGCAGCGCAGCCCATTACACTCACGAACAATGGGTCCACGGCGCTCACCATCACCAGCATCAGCATCACGGGGACAAATTATCTGGATTTTGCCCAGACCAATACATGCGGAACCAGCGTAGCGGCGGGCGCGAATTGCACGGTCAACGTGACCTTTACGCCGACCCTGGTCGGTTACGAGCTGGCTTACGTAACCGTCGCGGATAACGTTACCGGTAGTCCCCAGCAGCAGGTGGCCCTTGTCGGAACCGGCGCCAGCAGTGCCGCGGCTTCCGGCAAAGTCGCCCTCTCGCCTGCCAACCTTACATTCGGGGCTCAGGCCACCGGAACCACGAGCTCGGCGCTGACCGTGACCCTCAGCAACGTCGGCAACGCGGCCTTGAGTATTACCAGCATCGCGCCCAGCACAGGGTTTGGTGAGACAAACACTTGCGGCACCAGTGTTGCTGTGGGTGCAACCTGTACCATCAACGTTACTTTCTCGCCGACCACCACCGGCGCTCAAACCGGGACAGTGACGATTACGGATGGCGCGCCGAACAGCCCGCAGACAATCAACATTTCCGGCACCGGTGGTACTCCCACTGTCAGCTTCTCGCCCGCGATTGTGACCTTCGCCAGCCAAAACGTGGGCACCACCAGCGCCAGCACGCCCGTGACGCTAACCAACACCGGGGGCTCGCCTCTGAGCATTGTGAGCATCGTTGCCAGCGGTGACTTCTCGCAGACCAACAACTGCGCGAGTCAAGTCGCGGCATCAGGGACTTGCACCATCAACGTGAGCTTCCAGCCTTCGACGGCAGGCGCAAGGGTGGGCTTCATCACCGTCAGCGACAGCGACGCCACCAGTCTCCAAACTCTGAACCTGACCGGGACCGGTACTGTTCCCACCAGCACCGTTGTGGTGAGCCCTCCGCACGCTGCGGTTACGCCCTATGAAACCGAACAGTTCGTGGCCACCATCAGCGGAACCGTGAGCACCAACGTCACCTGGTCTGTGGACGGCACGGTGGGCGGCACTCCCACGGCCGGCACCATAAGTACCTCGGGCGTGTACATACCGCCCATGACCGTCGGCTCGCATATGGTCACGGCTACGAGCATCGCCGACAGCAGTCAGTCAGCATCTGCCCCAGTCGTGGTGACGAACTTCCCAGGACTCTACACGCGCCACAATGACAATGCGCGCGATGGGCAAAACCTTCAGGAAAATGTGTTGACCACCGGAAACGTCAACCCTGCGCAGTTCGGTTTGCTCTTTTCCTATCCGGTCGACGCGTACACGTACGCACAGCCGCTTTATGTTGCAAACGTCAACGTTCCCGGGCAGGGAAACCACAATGTGGTTTACGTTGCCACCGAAAATGACAGTGTTTTTGCCTATGACGCTGACGGCCTGTCGCCAACGCCGCTCTGGCAGGTGAGCTTCATAAACCCCTCCGCCGGTCTCACGACCCTGGGCACGAGCGACGTAGGCAATTGTCCGCTGATCGGCCCGTCACTCGGCATCACGGCCACGCCGGTGATCGATCCCGTTACTCAGACGATGTACCTGATCGCGGCTACAAAGCAGGTTTCGGGCGGCAACACCACCTACTCGCAGTCGCTGCACGCGCTGGATATCACCACCGGCGCGGAAAGACCGGGCAGCCCCGTGGTGATTCAGGCCACGGCGCCGGGCACGGGGCTTGCCAGTAGCGGAGGCCAAATCACCCTTAACCCTCAATACCTCACGTCGCGCGCCGGACTACTGCTCGCCAACGGTGTCGTTTACTCAGCCTGGGCGTCGCCCTGCGCCAATGGCTATTCTCACGGATGGCTGCTGGGATACGACGAGTCTTCACTCGCCCAAGTCGTCGTGATGAACACGACGCCAAACGGCGAATACGGCGGAATTTGGCCCAACGTCATACCGGCGGATTCGAGTGGCAACATCTTTGTCTCAACCGGGGACGGCACCTTTGATGCCGACTCGGGCGGCGGCTTAGATTACGGCGATACTTACATGAAGCTGGTCCCGAGCCCGAGCGCAAGCCCTGTCGGTTCCTTCACGGTTGCTGATTACTTCACGCCGTCCGACCAAGCCACACTTTTCTCGGACGATATCGATTTGAGCCCGGGCGGGCCGATGCTGATCCCCGATCAGCCGACCAGCCCCACTCACCTGATGGTCGGTGGAGGGAAGGAGGGAAGCCTCTATCTCATAGACCGCGACAACATGGGACAGTATAGCGACACCGGCAACAACATCGTCCAGACACTAACAGACGTGCTGGGAGGGCGGTCCACTTGCGTAAACACATCCTCCTCCCCCTATACCCGCTGCCTCTTCACGCAGCCGGCGTTTTGGCAGAATCAGGTTTTCTATCAGGCTCCCTACGATAATCTCAAGGATTTTCGCCTGTTCAACGGTCAGCTCTCAAACCCGCCCATACTCACCTCAGTGGCTACGTTCGGGGGTAGCGGCGCTCCATTGGTTGTCTCTGCTAATGGGGCGACGAATGGTATTGTCTGGAGCAATGTCACGGCAAAGTCAAGTCCCATGGTTCTGACCGCCTACGACGCAGCCAACATCACGCGTGTGCTTTATAGCAGCTCGATGGCGGGGAGTCGCGACACCGCCGGTACTTCCGTAATATGGACGGAACCGACCGTGGCCAACGGAAAGGTGTACATCGCCGGCTCAACGCAGCTCAATGTCTACGGCCTTCTCACGCCGCCCGCCCCTTCGCTGACTCCCGTGGTATCGCTCGCCCCCACCAGCCTGACGTTTGCCAGCCAGACCGAGGGCACTACGAGTACGGCGCAAGTGGTGACGCTGACCAACACCGGGGTCGCGACGCTGAGCGTTACAAACGTGAGCATCACCGGGACTGATCCGGGGGATTTCGCGCAGACCAACACCTGCACCAGCGTGCCGGCGGGACAGAACTGCACCATCAGCGTCACTTTCACACCGGCGGCTACCGGAACGCGCACGGCGTCGGTGAGCATTACAGACAATGGGCCAGGCAGCCCGCAGACAGTGAGTCTAACCGGAACGGGAACGTCTGCCGCGGGTCCGCCCGCCGTGTCCCTTTCGCCCACCAGCCTGACGTTTCCGTTAACGGTCATCGGCCAGGCGGCCCCCACGCAGGGGGTGACTTTGACCAACACGGGAGGCTCGGCGCTCAGTATCACGAGCATCACCATCACCAGCCCTGGGACGCAGTACTATAAGGCTTACTCGCAGACGAACACCTGCGGGACGAGCGTAGCGGCGGGAGCGAGTTGCACCATCACCGTGACCTACACGGCCAAGCAATCCAGTCCGCCCGTGACCACCGCGACGTTATCGATCTACGACAACGCCACGGGAAGCCCGCAAACCGTGGCGCTGAGCGGCACGGGGACGTTTGTGAAGCTGGTGCCAACCAGCTTGACCTTTGCCAGCCAGGCGGTGGGTGCCACCAGCGCGGCCCAGACAGTGACGCTCACCAACACACTGGGGCAGGCTCTTGCGCTTACCGTAAGCATCACAGGAACAAATCCGACAGACTTCGCGCAAACCAACACGTGCGGCGGTAGCGTGGCCGCAGGAGCGAGCTGCACCTTCAGCGTCACCTTCGTGCCCACGGCCGCGGGAACGCGGTCGGCTACGCTCTCGATTACCGACGCCGGCGGCGGCAGTCCGCAAACGGTCGCCCTGACGGGAACGGCGACCAGTACCGTGACACTGGCGCCCACCAGCCTGACGTTTGCCAGCCAGACCGTGGGTACCACCAGCGCGGCCCAGGCTGTGACGCTAAGCAATACGGGAACCACAGCGCTGAGCATAACGAGCATCACCATTACACCAGCAAGTCCGGCGGATTTCGCGCAGACGAACAATTGCGGGACTAGCGTGGCCGCGGGAGCAAACTGCACCATCAACGTTACGTTCACGCCGACGGCAACCGGGACGCGGACGGCGTCGGTGAGCGTTGCAGATAGTGGCCCGGGGAGCCCTCAATTGGTGAGCCTCACTGGCACTGGCGCTGCGCCTGCAGTGACCCTCTCCGTCCCCAGCCTCACCTTCGCCAGCCAGGCGGTAGGCACCACAAGTGCAGCGCAGGCCGTGACGCTAACCAATACCGGTACTGCGGCGCTAAGCATCACGAGCATCAGCATTACGGGGACGAATCCGGGTGACTTCGCGCAGACGAACACTTGCGGAACGAGTGTGGCGGCGGGAGCAAATTGCAGCATCAGCGTCACCTTTACGCCCGCGGCCTCCGGAACGCGTTCGGCTTCGATAAGCATTGCAGACAACGCTACCGGCAGCCCGCAGACGGTAACTTTGACAGGGTCGGGAACTGGTGCCAGCACCCCGGCGGTGACGCTGGCGCCCGCCAGCCTGACATTTACCGGCCTGGCTGTGGGCACGCCGACCGCGGCCCAAACGGTGACGCTGACCAATAGCGGCGGCGCCACGCTGAGCATCACCAGCGTCAGCATCACGGGGACGAATTCGGGAGATTTCGGGCAGTCGAATAGCTGTGGGACGAGCGTGGCGGCGGGGGCGAGTTGCATCATCAATGTAACCTTTACGCCCCTTGCGTTGGGAATCCGGACGGCGTCGGTGAGCATCGCGGATAACGCAACCGGCAGCCCTCAAACCGTGGCTCTCACGGGCACCACCGGTCCTGTGCTCAGCCTCTCACCCTCCACCGGCCTGACCTTCCCCCAGACAAACGTCGGAAGCACATCCAGCGCCCAGACGGTTACCTTGACCAACACCGGTAACAGCACGCTCACGCTGACGAGCATTGCTTTGACCGGCGCCAACAACGCAGACTTCAGCTACACCAGTACTTGTGGATCGGGTAGCTTGCAGCCGACTGGAAGTTGCTCCCTGATGGTTACGTTCAAGCCGACAACCACGGGCATCCGGTCGGCCTCGATTACCATCACCGACAATGCCCCAGGCAGCCCGCAGACGGTCAGCCTCAGCGGCACGGGAACTACAACCCCAGGGGCCAGGGCCAGCCTGTCGCCCGGAAGCCTTACCTTCACCAGCCAGGAAGTCGGCTCCACGAGCTCGAGTCAGATAGTAACCCTCACCAATAATGGCAGTGGCACGCTTTCGATCACCTCGGTGACAGTCACCAGCAGTAACTTTGGCCAGACCACGACTTGCGGAACCAGCCTGGCCGTGGGCGCCTCTTGTACCATCACAGTTTCCTTCAAACCGGGAGTTACAGGGAATCTCACGGGATCGGTGATGGTGGCTGATAACGCGCCCGACAGTCCTCAGGCGATTGGGCTCACCGGAACCGCAGTGGCCGCCGGGGTTGGTTTCTCTCCTTCAACGGGTCTCGTCTTCAAGGGCCAGCCTTTGAATACGGCGAGCGCGCCCCAAACTCTGACCCTCACCAACACCGGCACGGCAGCACTTTCGATTTCAAGCATCGCCGTCATCGGCAGTGACGCGTCGAGTTTCAGCCAATCCAACAATTGTCCGATGTCGTCGGCCGGAACGCTGGCGGCGGGCGGCACGTGTCAAATAACTGTGACTTTCACGCCCACCACGGGCGGCAATTTGTCAGCAGACCTTACCGTGGCGGACAGCGCTCCCGGCAGCCCCCACAGCGTTGCTCTTACCGGCGCGGGCTCAAGTTTCGGGTTAACAGCCCCAAGTTCGAGCGCGACGGTTTCAGCGGGGCAGCCGGCCAGCTACACGCTGAGCTTTGCGCCCACGGGCGGGTTCAACGGCTCGGTCTCGCTCTCCTGCACCACCACGGCGCCGGCGGCTTCGTGTAGCGTCAAACCAACCACGCTCATGCTGAACGCGCCGAACACCGCCACGGCAACCGCGACGGTAACGACGACGGCCGGTGGCGCCGCTCCGCCGAACCGGCACTCGCCGCCCGGACCCAGCCCATGGCTCTGGTGGGTGCTAGCGGGCGTCGTCGCTCTCGGTTATGGCTTAGCGCGCCGATTGCGGCCCCCCTCAACTGGCTGGGCATCAGCGGCGAGCCCCGAGCCCCGGACCCCGAACCCTGGCCTCTTGCGTTGGGCTCTGGCGGGCGCGCTTGTCCTTCTGCTGGCTTGGGCGGGTTGCGGCGGAAGCAGCTCTTCGACATCGACAGGACCGACGTCCACTCCCGCCGGCCAGTATCAGGTAACGGTGACAGCGAAGAGCGCAACGGCCTCCCAAAACGTCAGTCTGACGCTGACCGTGCAGTAACAACTCGGGCAGTGGCAGTTCGGATTGCTGCGGGCCGTGCGGCTTCAATCGAACTTGAGTCGCGAACGGGGCGCGCGCGGCGGGCACGGATGGCAACCTCGCGCTCGAGGCACCTGCAGGGCCCACGAAGTCGAGGCGCCCGAGCTTGAGGCCCTCGAGCGTTTCTGCCGGCAGAATCTGCTGAAGCCTACATATGTAGGCCTACATGACGACGACACCTCCCGCATCACCTCGCTCCGGAACACCTTCCTGTCGCTCCTGAGGGCATAATAACCGGTGATCACCAAGCCGGCAGCACGGGAGCGGCGGTGAACAGTTGCCAAGCGGCGCGATGTGAGACGGGAACAGATGGATCAATCTGCGAAACTGCAGCCGGGCGATTCAAGCTATAGCGGCCTTGCCGCGGCGGGCGGCCGCGAGCGAGCGCCGCGGCGCCGGAGTGCGTCATCACTTCTGTCGCTCTCTTTTATTCGGTTTCTGACGCTCAGTGTCACGTTTGGTCTTCCGCTGTGGGCAAGGCGACCGAGCGAATTTGCCGTGGCCTTGCCGAACGGCAGTCCGCAGGCCACACAGTCCTCGCAGCCGACGGCCAATCCGCCAGACAGAAACAGCAAACGGGTGGTTTTCACAGAGATTAGCCATCGGCTCCACATCAAACTCTCGCCGATTGCCAATCCTCCGGATCTGGCCGCGCTCGGCCAACAGATAAAGTCGTCGGACTATTCACTCGACTACGCAAGGCGGAAGCTGGTGCCCGCGATGGGCGGCTCCATCGCTGTGGGTGACTACGATGGCGACGGTAATCCTGATCTCTACATCGTGGTTCCGGGAGGGACGAATCATCTCCTCCACAACAACGGTCGTGGCAAGTTTTCGGACGTCACCAAGAAGGCGCGAGTCTCGGGTCCTGAGGATTCTCTGTCGGCAGTCTTCGCCGATTATGACCATAGCGGCCGTCAAAGTCTGTTTGTGGTGGGATTGGGCGGTGTCACGCTCTACCGCAATAACGGCGACGGAACCTTCAGCAATGACACACAAAAGGCAGGGTTGATCGGCATTCCGACGGAACTGGACACCGCGGCTTTGCTCTTTGGTAGTGGCAACAACAGCGTGCCTGATCTCCTGGTTACGGCTTATACCGATTTGGGAAAAACGCCCGCGAAATCATCGTTTGTATTCCCCAAGGATTTTCAAGGCACGTCAAGCCATCTCTACCACAACAACGGAGACGGAACCTTCCGGGAAATCACCATGACCGCAGGCTTGGCTTCAAATCCGGGCCGGGCGCGCTGCGCAGTCTCGGCCGATTTCAACGGCGACGGCCAACCGGATCTGCTGTTGCTGCGGGACAACAAGCCGCCAGTGCTCTATCTCAATCAAGGCGGCGATAAGTTCCGGGACGCAACCGGTCAGGCCGGCGAAGATATTTGGGACTATGCTTTTGTCAGCGCCAACGTCGCCGATTTCAACCATGACGGCATGCCTGACCTGGCACTGTGGTCAACGGTCAAGTATAAGGTCTTGCTAAATCAGGGAAGCGCTCTTTTCGACGACATCGAACACGTTCCCGGCATCAGGCAACCGGCTGCTCCTTTTGTATTCCACGGCACCGTTATCGGCCCCAATGGAGGAAGCACCGAAGAATTGCTCGTAGCGGACGTTGGTTTCAAGTGGCACATCATTGCCAATGATGCCGGCAAACTCAAGGAAATGCCCGCAGTTTTCTCTGCTGAGAACTTCCAAAGGGGTCGAAAACGGCTTACCGATAGCGGAAATCTGCTCGAGCCTGTCTCGATGGTCGTAGCGTTGAGGCTCGGAAAAAGGGAACGACTCGTTTTCCTGGCGCTCACCGCTGACGGGCAAGTGGCCGCGTTCGAAGAGCAGGAAAGTAGCAAAGTGCGGCAGTGACATCCATCAGAAATACTCCGCGGTGATGCCCGTTAACTCAATTTGGTTGGTAGCGGTGGCAGCGGCGAATGACGCCGTTGGCACCACCTGGATCGGAGCGTTCGTAGCAAGGGTTATGGGCGTTGCCGTGGCATTTGAGACCGCCGCGCCGTTGATGATGCCGTTGCAATTCATGTTAACCGAGGCGCTTGCCTGAGCAGTTTGCATACCTGTCAAGTACACTTCCACGAAGCCGCTTCGAGTGCCGGCCAAGTTGGTGCTCGCCGGGAAGCCGCAAATTGTCGTGCCCGATGTGCTGCTCACCCGCAACTTAAGAGTAACAGTGGTGCCAGCCGTTGCCTCCACGGTCTGGTAATTCACCCTGAGCCTCAGGGTCTTGCCCGACACAATTTCGTTCGCTGGAATCGTGTAGGACGTGGCGAAGGCGGTCTCCGATGACGCTTGGGTACCACAGCTTGTAACTCCAGTCACCGAAGCCAGGCAATCATAGGTGTTGCTCGATCCGGCCGAGACGGATACGCTCTGGAACTTCGGAGTGTGAAAAGTGTTGCTGTTCGAGCCCTGCACGTTGATGAGAAGCTTTGAATCGTAGGCAAGGGTTCCATCCACGGTCGGTGTGGCGGAACCGTTGGCGCCGAGGGTCAAAGCGGTGGTTGTGTCGTTTTGAAATGTGCTGTTGCTTGTTTGCGTGTCGGTTAACCCGAATACGGCCGTCGTCGGCAAGGCCCCTGGCTCCACGTAGTTTGACGCGCTGGTGAAGCTGCCGCCATCGGAAGTGATGGTTTGCGTGGAGTTGGCACCTAACAGCCGTGGATTCGTGAAGTGAACCCCCGTCGTGGCTCCGTTGATGTGAACGCCGGTCGCGTAATTCTTGGTCTGTATATCGAGCCACATATCAAAGCTGTTCAAAACTGAAAAGCCGATGCTGTTGGCCGTGTTCGTCATAGAGGCTGTTATCTCAGATTTCGAGATGATGTTGTCGTTGTTTTGATAGTCAAAGATATACCCGATCATACAGCCTTCCTCCTGATTAGCGAAGAGCGTGTTCTCGCCTCCGCCCGAAGCTGTATTGCCCGCCGTAGCCCAGGTGTAGCCCATATCAACGGCGATACTGTTGCTGATGATCGCACTCGACGCATTGGTGCAAATCATGTGGTTTATCATGATGAGGTTGCCGCTGGCTTTATTACGCAAGGTGATGCCGTATTTCGTGTTATAGAATTTGTTGTTCACCGTATATCCGTTCTCGGTGTAGCCTGAGGGTCCGCCATCGTAAGTGATTCCAGCGCCCGCCCCCAGACCGTTCCCGGCCGCTCCCGTGAAGTTTTGAAAGTTATTGTCTGAGATTTCGAAGCCGTTCACTCCGAGTGTATAGATGCCACCGAGAGCAATGCCAGTCGTCGATGAGCCCGCCTTGAAGTTAAGGTGTCTTATGCTTACGGTATTCGAATTCTGACCGGACGGGCAGCTACCAGAAATGGCAGTCGTGCAGGGAACCGAGCTGAAAATGTAAACAGGCGAATCGGCCGCCGGAGTTGAAAAACCTGAGCAGTTCGCGGAATTCTGACGGGTGGTACACTGTCCTTCGATATCGATAATAGCGTTGCTCCACAGCCCCACGCTCACGTTCCCGCCGCTCGACGTTCCGGTTACGGAGGACGATATCACGATAGTGGTACTGGTGGTTGAGCTGACAAGAAACACTCCGTTGTAGCCCATGGTCCCGGCTCCTCCAGTTCCTCCGGTTGTTCCCCAAATATCGAGGGGGGCGCCTGCCGTGACCCAACTCGGAGGAGGCGTCGACACCGTGATCGTCGCATAGCCGGCGCTTGGAGTACTGGGCGCTATGGAGCCCGAGATGGCGGACGTATACCCCTTTACGATGCAAAGGGTGCCGGTGTTCGGAATGAACATGCGGCCGTAGCCAGCCGTGTTGAAGCCGGCTAGCACCGCCTGGAGCGCTACCGTATCATCGGTGCTGCCATCGCACTTCGCCCCTGCCGCGGTGACATCCACCCAAGGCGCCGGACCACCGATGAACATGGAGTTTCCCGCTGTCACCCCTCCGGTGGATGAGTTGTAGGTAAGGCTGGCCGCACCGCTCAGCGAGCCGTTGTTGTTGAACTGGACCTGCGTGGTCGACCCGCCAGCCGTTCCGGCGCCGGACGCGCACGGCCCAAACTGATAAGCTGTTGCCGCGCTGTTAACTTGAAGGCACTGATTTGCGCTGCCGATCGGCAGGCGAGAGAGCGTGCCAGCCGAAACCGTCAGCAAGTCGCCATTGGCCGTCAGAGGTGTCTGGTTCAAGGCGAGCGAGCCGGAGAGGTTGCTGAAGCCCGGCTGCGCCAGAGTGAGAGCGCCGCTAGCTGTAATCCCGGTTGCGAATTGATTTGCCTGCGCCGTTTGCGGCGTCACCGCCGGAGCACAAGAAGGTGCTGCGCCGCGGCTAAGCGCGGTGACAAAGGAGTTCGAGCCACAAGCACCGGTCCCCGAATAAGCACTCGCCAGACTCGCGTCGGGAAGACCAAACGCATTGGTGAGATATGCGCCCGACGTGACACCCGAGGCAAAGAATCCGATCGATTTTCCGGTGATGAATCCTGGTGTGGTGCTGCAACTGAGATTGTCGAAGTCATCCTTAAGGGCGCAGCCCGATCCCGCCACCAGAATCCCGCTCAAGGTCGCGTTGCTCGAGGTTGAATCGAGGTGAACGACGGTTGGAGAATACGAACTGAAGATGTGATCCACAACCAGGCCTGGAGCATGAATGGCTTCAACGCCATACGTCATCGCCCCGGTCATGCCTTCCACGTGGATGTCCCGAATGGTCAGGCTAGCGCCCTGGGCTGGGGCGCCGCTGGGTGAATTGGTAAAGCCTTGCACCTCCACGCCGACAGTTGTGATGCCGTTGTTCGGAACGCAGGTCAGGCCCTTGAGCTCGCGGAAGCTTGCAACCTGGTCAAGGAGCACACAGTATTGCGGGTTACACGCACTTGAGCCGCTCCCGCAGGTGGAGACGTTAGACGCCTGAACGGTGTTGTCCCAGAAGTCGCTGTTGTTCGCCCCGAATCCCCCGTTGCGGCCCTCTTCGATGATCGCAGCAGTACCCCCGCAGTTTCCAACGTCATCGTGGTAGATTCCGCTGAGCTCCTCAGCTACGGCATTGAAAATTCCCACCTGCGCGATGCCACGACAGTCGAGCGCCACGTTCTCGACCGTCACCGCCTGCTGGTTAAGCTTGCTGCCGCCAAACGTATTGCCCATAATCACCATCGCGCCCGTGGAATTCTGGCCGGGCGGTGGATTGGTGCTGGTATTGACGTCTCCCGGAAAGGTGAAACTGGTTCCCATTGGCGCCGTGCCTTCAAAGAGCTCATTACCGGAGGCTGTCGCGGCGTAAACGTTATAGTAGGCCGCATTGGTGACAGCTGCCGGCGGGTTAACGACAACGCAGTTGCCGCTCGTGGCGGTGGTCGAGGCTTCGGTGTTGGCGCGGGTCTCCGGGATCTGCGCCGCGTTGGACAGCGTGACCCTAACATACAAGGGGCCGGTGTTTGTGCAGGAGCCAGCCACGGACGTTCCGAAGGTGGGAACGGTTGACACGAAACTGGTATCGTTAATCACAGCGTTCGCAAAGGCGCTGCCGGCCTGAATTGAAGTACCTTCGACTCCGCTGTTGCTCACCTTTCCCAAGGTTATGCCCGTCAGATGGCTCCGATCGCCTGGGATCAGGTTGACGTTCGTTTTGTATGGCACGGAGCAGCGGTCTAAAATGAGCGTCAACGACAAACCTGAGACCTGATTGAATGGATCGCTAGTAAAGGTGTCGCCGCAGATGTTGTCGTAAACGGTGACCTGACTCTTGGCAGGCAAAGTCGCAATCAATGCGTTGAGGCTTGTCCACTGTTTTCCATCGACATAATAGATATTGCCGACCGGGTTGCCCACCTGCCAATTCCACGCGAGCGAAGAGCCCGACCCCTGTGAAACCACTTGGCCGGGGGATCCTACTGCGCCTGTTGCCTGGTTTGCTGCAAGCGCTCCGCTCAAATTAGAGAACGCAGGCTGGTTACAGCTAGGGCTGGTTCCGAGGTTTATGCCGGTCACAAAAGCGCCGCCTGAGCAATTTCCTGTTCCCGCACCTGAAGTTGGCGTTAGGCCAATCCATGTTGTTCCGTTGAAGGTAAGGACCTGATTTACAGACGGCTGCACAGAAGAAACAGGGTTGCCTTGCAGGCCGGCGACCCTGGGAGCCGAGGCGCTACCCGTGAGGTCTTGGGCTAACTGCACCGCGCCCTGCGCCGAGGAGCTGGCCGCAGGAAGCTGTGCCGCGGTTGCGGCGCCGCTTAGACTGGAAAAGGCGGGCTGGGTGCAACTGGGCGAGCTTCCCGCGACGACACTGGTCACGAATTGGTTAGACGGGCACGCCCCGGTCCCCGCCGTCGCAGCCGGTGTAGTCGGTGTCCAGGTGGTGCCGTTCCACGTGAGGACCTGGTTGGATGTGGGCGTTGCGCTGGAAACCGGATTACCCTGCAATCCCGCCACTTTTGGGACCGTCGCGCTGCCCGTCAGATCCTTGGTGAGTTCGACCGCGCCTTGGGCCGACGAGGTCGCCGCAGGCAGTTGGGATGACGTCGCCGCACCCGTTAGGTTGCTGAAGTTGGGCTGCGCGGGAGTCCACTGAGTACCGCTCCAGCCCAGGAACTGATTAGCGCCGGGGGCGTTGGCTGAAACCGGATTGCCTTGTAGGCCGGCTACCTTGGGAGCCGAGGCGCTACCCGTGAGGTCTTGGGCCAACTGCACCGCGCCCTGCGCCGAGGCACTGGCCGCCGGAAGCTGTGCCGCGGTTGCGGCGCCGCTTAGACTGGAAAAGGCAGGCTGGGTGCACGTGGGCGAACTTCCCAGAACAACCCCGGTGACGAACTGATTGGAGCCGCATGTGCCAGTCCCGGCGCCGGCAGCAGGAGTCGCGGGCGACCAAGTGGTACCGTTCCAGGTGAGCACTTGGTTGGAGGTGGGAGCGGCGGTTGAAACCGGATTGCCTTGCAGCCCGACGACCTTCGGAGATGCCGTACTGCCCCCAAGGTCTTGAGCGATCTGAGCGCCGGTAGCGGGCGGGGCGGCCGGAGCCCAACTGGTGCCATTCCAGGTGAGAATCTGATTGGACGTCGGCGTGGCGCTCGACACCGGATTGCCTTGCAGGCCAGCTACTTTGGGAGCCGTAG
>DATJYK010000408.1:0-17259 GCA_035578005.1 Terriglobia bacterium | reverse complement strand
TGGCGGTGGGCGCCACCCAAGTGGTGGCCACGAATCACTTTCACGAATTTCAGCTCGGTAAGCTCGAGGGAGGGCCCGGTCTCAAGGACGTTGAAAAGAGCTATCTCAATATGCGCAACTACATCACGACGCCGAACGTGGACAAGCTCGTGGAGCAGTCCAAGACGCGGCGGGTCGAGCGTGTGTTTCTGCTCGAGTGGTACGTGGGTTTCCAGGAAGAGGACAAACTGGATCTTCCCATCGGCAGCAACCTGCACAGCAAGGCGCAGACGGATGTCTTCAAGCAGGTCAGCAGTGCTCACGACGAAGTGGTCGTGAGCCCCGCGGGGCTGGAGCGACTCAAGGCGGATTTCGCATTGTTTGGTTTTCAGGAGCCGATTCGTCGGCTGATCCGCGTCACTTTGAGGCTCGAAGGCTTCCTGCCGCCGGAAGGCGGCAGAGCTCAATCGCCAGCGACCACTAAGCATCCGGACGCGGGTTCCCCGTCACGGCCAGCAAGCGGGCAGCCCGATGCCGGAATTCCACAAAGACCGGCAACTGGGCAGCCGGATGGTGGCGCTCCGCAACGGCCCGCAACCGGGCGGCCGGGCCGCAGCGGACGCAGGCTCACTGCGGATGATCCGGCCGGGCGCGCCATGCCCGGTCCGCGTCCAGCGGGTGCGCTCGATGAGCGTGATCGTGCCATCGTAGACGAGGTGTTCCGGCGCGGCGGTTCGGTGAGGGATGCAATGGGTTTGCTCTTCACGCGTGCGCATGACAAAGCACAGTTGGGCAGCACCGAACTGCAGCGAGCGCTGCGGCAGCCTTCACCATCGCGCGGTACCTCGAAGCCTGCGAATCGCAGTGCGCAACGGTTGCCGCGCTTTACGCTCGAAGACCGCGCCTTGCTCGAAAACGACGATCCGGAAGATCGCCTGCAGTCGGAGCTCGGTAAGGTGGAGGACTTACGTCCGCTCGTGCAGGCGCGCTTCGACGCCTACGTCGAGGTGGCGAGGCGGGAGTTCACGTGCCTCAGTCCCTTCGTGCAGGCATCGTTCGACCCGATCACGAAGCCGCCGTATGCCGATCCCATCGGTACGTGGGGCGACAAGTACATTGTCCTGCGCGGTGCTTACTACCGTGCCGGCTGGACGTGTATCAAGCGAGACGTGCTCGATCTCATCCAGCCGGCGACATTCTTCGGTGCTCCGGTGCTCGGCGGCGTTCACCGCGAGATGGCCGAGGTGCTCCGCGGGGTCGAGGAGCAAATTCGTGTCACCCGTCCTGAGCTTGCGCTTCAGAAACACGCTGCCGGTTTCGTGATCGGTGGCTTCGTGCCGCGTTTTCAGGCGGCCTCCTCGCAGCTCTCCAACCATGCATTGGGTCTCGCGATCGACATCGATGCCACGTGGAATCCACAGTTGAAGTCCCCAGCGGCGCGCGCAGCCCTTGCGCGCGCCACCGGGGACGACATAGGCCGCTCGTTATATGCGATGTCTTCAATCGACATGGTAGCGAAGACTTACGACCGGGTGGCGGCGATGTCTGCGCGTCTGCAGGAATGGCTCAAGAATTGGCTGCACCAGTATGAGGAGCTCGCGCGGCAGCGCGCGGAGGCGCTGAAGGATCCGAGGGGCAAGGAGAAGGTCGCTTCGATCGATAAACAAATCCGCTCGGACGAGGATCTGAATGCCGTGGCGACACTCGTGAAGGAGTATACCCTGCGCACCGTTCAGTCCTGGCAGGCCTACGGGATCGTGACGATTCCGCCCGAAATCATCAAGGCGTTCCTCAACGTGGGCAGCAGAAACGGTGCGCGCTGGGGCGGGCAGTACGACAACACCAAGGACATCATGCATCTCGAACTGCTGAGGCTCGTGCGGCCGGACTCACTCGCGCGACCGGGGGCGCCCGGTCTGCGCAAGCCGGTGTACGGGTTTGACGACCTGCGACGTGGGGAGGCGCCGCCAGAACCGGACTGCAAGAAACCCGCGCCGCCGGCAGCAATGCCAGTTGCACCACGGCACTAAAGGCCGTTCATTCCTCTAATCAAGCTGTTCAGCCAGTTAGCGCGGAGTCTGCGCCTTCTCAGACTCTGGCTTCTCGACCAAGACGAGCCGCCGTTGCAGCTAGGCTAATTATGTTATTGTCGTGCGAGAGACCGCAGAGTTTCTGAGATGTGAAACTCTGCGTAACCTCGCTGCGCACATGAGTTGCCGGTAAGGAGATGCACCATGAGCCAGGCAGCGCAGAGTCTCGCAGTCCAGAAACTCTGCGGTGTCTCGTACGGACGGTCAGGTATTTAGGACGGACGTCCGATGACGGCAGGGCGGCGCACACATCGTTTTGTGGTGCATGCGACTCGAACAACGGCATGTATGCGCCACCCGGCCGCCGGCAGTTCTCTGAGGCACCACCTACTCGCCCCAGTTCAGGAGCGCTTACGACTCCTCTGGTAGAGGGACGGCACACGATAGACTAGGGGCCCGCTTGTCAGGGGAAGCCAAGTCAACTATCGTTCGGGCGCTCATATCGCACCGGGCCACACTGCAGTAGATGGCTGGACGATGCCCGGTCCTTTCTTGCCGACGTGGCGGTAAGGCCCACAACGTACTTGGCCTTCACCTGCCTCATCACTACTGAAGCGGGTGGTAGAGACAACCGCTGCCCTTCTTGATACCATCGATCTGAGGAGTTTTCAGCGGTTCAGCACAGACTCGGCGCCGTCCTGAATTGAAGGTGCTGTTGCGGCTTCGAGTATGACGCCCACATCGCGGGAGCACACGACGATGACTTTCGAAACCGACAAAAAGGATTTAACTGATGTTCTGGAGTTTATCGAGAAGCTACTTCAGGTTCTCGTCGAACGGGTGCCGGAACCGGATGCGCGCCAGTTTCGGCGAGTGTGGGACGGCGAGATTCGCGGTAAGATCCAATCCGTCAAGGGAGCACTCACAAACATCACTTCAGTACAAGACGATCACTGGAAAGAACTCTTGGACGTAGGTTGGACGGATGAGTCTTTGCGCCTCAAGGGAGACGCGTTAGCCTCCGCGGCTCATAAGGGCGCTTTGGCGAAGGTTCTGAAGTTAGTGAACACCGCGTTAGGCAGCTTGGAAAAAGTGTTTCCTGTACTCGACCCGGTCAAGGAGTTTAAGGAATTTCTGGAACCGTTTTTCTCATATGAATCCGAGCCTGCGCCATACATTCAAACACTCTTTCCGGGTGGCTCGTTTCGGCCTGCGCCTATCCCCAAGGCAGACGCAAACAGTTAGAGCGAGCAAAGTAGCGAAGACGCCGCCTTTGCGTCTGCGGGCAGGCTGGCGCAGAGCAAAGCTCTGCGATTCACGATGGCCAAACAACCCGCCGATCTTCTTCTTGATGCCCATTTATCGACGCCATTTTGAGCACGGCCAACTGCAGTTTATCACCACCAGCACCTATCGCCGTCTTAAGCTGTTTGACAGCGAGCGCTTCCGCGGGGCCTTCGTGGAAGTCTTACGACAACTTCGTTAGGAGACCCTCTGCCTGCTGATCGGTTGGGTGCTCATGCCCGAGCACTTCCATTTGCTGATCAAGCCCGAGCCCTCTGACAGCACCAGCCGCTGGATGCAAGAACTCAAGAAGCGTACCGCCCAGAGGATCGTCGCGACCCTAACCGAGAATGCTCTCCACCCCTGGTGCTGCCGGATGCTGACGCGGCTGCGACTGCCCTCGACGGTTCATAGCGATTGCCATTACCGCGTCTGGCAGCGCCGTTTCGTTCCCTTCAATGTGTACACGGAGAAAAAGAGGCTGGAGAAACTCGACTACATGCACCACAACCCGGTGAAGAGAAGGCTGTCTTTCTTTTCAGAGCGGGATTTCTCGCTACGCTCGAAATGACAGGGTTCCGCAGGTTTTTTCTGCAACGTGCCAGCTCAGGCAGTGACACCGGCGCAGCAATCTGCAGACTGCTGCCGCGCAGTCCACATTTCTCTTGACATCTATCCTATTTAGTTATATACGATAAATTAATATGAACGGGGATAGATAAACGCATGCGCTCCGAGGTTCACAAAAACGCAAACGATTGGCTACCCCCGGCGCCGGATCGCTGATCGGGCTGCGTGGGTTTCAGCGCCTTTTGGCACGAGAATGGAGACTTCAAAAAATCGCGAAATGAAGGAGGGTCCCACGATCTTGTTGATAATAAAGGATCGATTTTGGGAACCCACGATGTCTATGAAAACACGAGAGTTGGTTGATGTAACCCACGATGTTCATGAAAACAAGGCAGTTGTTTTGTCTGTAGCCAATGACCTGGGAGCGCGGGCGTCCCGCCCGCAGAATCAGTCGAGAGAGTCGGAGGTTGAAAGTCGAAGAGTCGAAAGGAAACTGCACCAGGTTTTTCGCTCGGGCCGCGCTGGTCCAAGAGAAACGCTCCATTCTGAACCTACGAACCCGGAATGTGACAGGAGCCAAAGCAGTTCTGAAAATATGTCGGTTACTGGCGACGAGCAATGGGCCTCCGTTCGGGGGACGGGACATGAACAGAGTTATCGCTCTGCTGACAGGCATAAGGACGCGAACGAAGCCGGAATACTTAAGAAAAAAAGACGGTTATAAAAATATGTGGGCTAGCGACGGCCCGTGCGGGCGGAGCCAGGGAGCGAGGGGTTCGGCGGGTGTTTCTGATCATGACAAGAGCCTTTCGACCCTCAGCTCTCGAACGTTCAGCCGAATCTGGCGGGCGAGACGCCCGCGCTCCCAGGGATTTTTTGCATCTTGGCGAGCCCGAGTCAGCGTCGGTGAACCTGCAGCGGGCGAGACGCCCGCGCTCCCAGGGATCCGTCATTTTCGAGCATGGATGACGGCACGAGTAGAAAAATGCAAAATGTTACGAACGAACCCAGCATGTTGTTGAAAACAAAGAGTCGTCTTTTGGGAAACCCAGCATACTGCTGAAAACAAGCGCGTTAACATCATTATCCCAGCATGTTATTGATAAATAACGATCTTATCGGACGCGCTAAGGGTCAAATGACAATGAGCGCTTTGACTTTCGACTGTCGGCTTTGAACTGTCGACCGTTCTCAGGTGACAAGCAGCGGCGAATCGGTTCAGAATAGCGGCAGGAGGAAGGGAAGCGATGCAAGCGCTAAAAGACAACGAACAGCTCCACACGCCGATGCACAATCTTGAAGAGTGGGATGACTTTGTGGCCTCGCGCTACCGTCAGGGCAAGAAGGAAGACGAATTCCGAAATTACGCGGCAGAGGCGAACCCCACCGTGACGGAGTTTTACCGGCAGAATCACGCCTATCAGACCCTGGATTTTGTGCTGGCCAAGAAGGCCGAATACACGCCGCTCGAGCGCGAGCGGAAGAGCATTTGGGAAATGGCGGAGTTTCTGAACACCCTGGTGGATGACAGCGACCCCGACACCGACCTCACCCAGATCGAGCACCTGTTGCAGACGTCAGAGGCCATCCGCAAAGACGGGCATCCGCGCTGGTTTGTGCTGACGGGTCTTATTCACGACCTTGGCAAGGTGTTGTGCCTGTGGGGTGAGCCGCAGTGGGCGGTGGTGGGCGATACGTTTCCGGTGGGCTGCGCTTATTCTGACCAGATCGTCTTTCCCGAATTCTTCGAGGCCAACCCGGACGCCCAAGTGCCGGAGTATCAGACGCTATACGGCATTTACGAACCCAACTGCGGACTGGATAAGGTGCACCTTTCCTGGGGTCACGACGAGTATATTTATACCGTCACCCGCGACTACATGCCCGAGCCCGCGCAATACATGCTGCGCTACCATTCGTTTTACCCCGCGCACCGGCACGGCGCCTATCGCCACCTGATGAACTCGCACGACGAGCGCATGTTTGACTGGGTGCGCAAGTTCAATCCCTACGACTTGTACTCCAAGGGCAGGGAGCGGCCGCGCTGGACCGAGGTCAAGCCCTATTACGAAGATCTGGTGGCGGAGTTCTTCCCCGACAAGATCGCCTGGTGAGGGAAAAGAGGGAGTAGGGAATCGGGAGTGGGGAGTAGCGGGTGGGGAATAGCGAGTGGCGAATAGCGAATAGGATGCGCCGTTTGTGCGGGCGAGCTGGCTTTTGGGTTTCCGTTTTAACTGGTTCTAACGGAGGCTACATACATAATCGTTAGCTAGCCTTCCTCGCTTTTCCTGTTTGCGGCCTGATCTCAACGTGCGGCGCCCTTATTCCCGATTCCCTACTCGCTATTCGCTACTCCCGATTCCCTATTCCCGACTCCCGCTTCTCACGCATCTTGCGGAACGTGGAATAGATTTCCGGCAGCTTGGCGAAGAGCGCCGTGCACTTGAGCCAGCGCGTGTTCTCCATGGCCGGCGAGCCCGACATTACCTTGCCGGGCTCCACATCGTGCCCGACTCCGGATTGCGCCGT
Organism: Terriglobia bacterium; assembly: GCA_035578005.1. Taxonomy (GTDB): domain Bacteria; phylum Acidobacteriota; class Terriglobia; order UBA7540; family UBA7540; genus Gp13-AA77. The sequence continues at coordinate 10,867 of DATJYK010000408.1, read as the reverse complement.
GACAATCGCGTGGTCGCCGATGGTGAGATGGCCGGAAGCGCCCACCTGTCCGGTGAGGATCACTTCGCGGCCCACCTTGCAGCTTCCGGCGAGTCCCACCTGGCCGCAAAGCAGCGTGTGCTCGCCGATGTCGCAGCCGTGCCCGATCTGAACCAGGTTATCCACCTTCACGCCTCGCCGCAGACGGGTTTCGCCCACGGTGGCGCGGTCAATGCAGGAGTGGGCCTGAATCTCCACGCCGTCTTCAATGAAGACTTTGCCGACGGGCTTGATCTTGTAGTATGACCCGTCAGACTGCTTGGCGAAGCCAAAGCCGTCACTGCCGATCACCGCGCCGTTCTGCAGGATGACGTCATCGCCGATCTCCACGTTTTCACGCACCACCGCGTGCGAGTGGGCCAAAAATCGGTGTCCGATGCGCGCGCCGCGATAGATTACGACGAAGCTCTTGAGCACGCAGTCGTCGCCGATCACCGCGCCTTCCTCGACGACGGAGTACGGGCCGATCGTCGGGCGGCGGCCAATCTTCGCGCCGGTCGCGATGACAGCAGTCGGGTGAATGCCGGGAGACGGCGCGTCGGTGGTGGCAAAAAGCTCAAGCGCCTTGGCGAAGGTCAAATACGGATTCTCGGCGCGCAGCAAGGGTTTTCCCTCAAGCTTGGTCTCGAGATCAACAATGATTGCCGCAGCGTGAGTGGCGAGCGCCTTGGCGTAATACCGGGGATTAGCCAGGAACGCCAGTTCAGTTCCAGAGGCCTCCTCGAGTCCAGCGACGCCGCTGATCTCGACGTCAACCGGCGCTTGCAGCGTGCACCCCAAGCGCGATGCGATCTCACCAAGCTTCATGGTCTACCTCACTTCTGCCGATAGCAGTATTGCAAGCGGATAATAGCCGCCAATGGCAGGTCATCCAGGTTATCAGGCGGCGAACAGGTGCCGCTAGTTTCTGGCCGGATGCCGGAAGCACCGGCGCCTGCCAGCAAGCAGGGTGATCTCAGACTGCAGGTGGTTGACCGCCGCCGAAGTGTCGGAACGAATCGGAACCTTGAGAAAGGGTGAATCTGTGAATCGACAAGACAACTCATCAAAAATTGGCGCTGCTGTGTGCCCATCAACTCCGGAGCAACACGAACCGGTGGCCGCGGGTGGTGCGATATTCCCGCTGTGCGCCGACGAGGCCAAGCCGGTGCTGCGCGTTCTCATCGCTGACACGGAGGGCGTGTTCCGCATGGGACTTCAGCGCCTCTTCTCGAGCGAAAGCGACCTCTGCGTGGTGAGCGAGACCGACCAGCCGGGCGAGTTGCTATCCCAAGTGGCAGAACTTCAGCCGGACGTGATGTTCGTGCAGCTCGAAATGCTTGGACCTAACAGCCAGGCAACTCTGGAAGACATTCACCGCGCAGCGACCGGCACCAAGATCGTGGTGATGGCCTCGGCTGTCTGCGAGGATGATGCGCTGGCCTTCATGAAAGTGGGCGCGCGCGGCGTAATTCTGAGAACCGCCGACCCTGCTCTCTTTGTCAAGTGCGCCCGGAAAGTGGCCGAAAACGAAGTGTGGCTGCGCAAGGCTCAGGTCGCCCAGATGGCCAAAATGCTGAGCGAGCGCACCGGCTCAAACCGGCCCGTCGATACGCTGACCAAGCGCGAAAAGCTGGTGATCAGTTGTCTCGTGCAAGGGCGGCGCAATCGCGAAATTGCCAAACACCTTTCGATCACGGAACAGACGGTGAAGAATCATCTGCGGTCGATCTACGACAAGGTCGGCGTCTCGGATCGAGTGGAACTTGTTCTTTACGCCATTCACCAGCGGCTTGAACTGCCGCCGGTTGCCGCCGAGTCTATCCTGTAGGAACTCGAGTTTACAACTCATCTGCCGAGTCGGAGGACACACCAAATCTCCTTGACCTCGATCAGAAGAGCTGAAGCCGCAATACGTCTTCCGCCACTTCCTCGGCGCTGCGTCCTTCCGTCGAAATTCGATGGTCCGCGCGCTCGTAGTAGGGAAGGCGTTGCAGGAAGAGCTGTTCAAAGCTCGCCTCATCACGAAACAGCGGCCGATTCGTGATGCCCTCACACCGCGTCCACAGTTCCTTCGGAGCGCAATCGAGCCATACTGTCGCGCCGCCTCGAGCTTGGATCAGCTCGACGTTAGCGGGCTGCGCGAAGGTTCCGCCGCCCAGGGCAATCACGGCCGGCTCCGTCTTGATCACCTCGGTCAGAGCCGCATGCTCGATGGCGCGGAAGAAAGGCTCACCCGCCTGCTCGAAAATCTGCCGGATGCTCAGCGCTTGCCCCGCTTCGATGGCCGTATCGAGATCGATGAACGGCCAGCGAAGAGCTTCGGCCAATCGCGCGCCCACTGACGATTTGCCGGCGCCCATGAATCCTACCAGGTAGATAAGCCGGGCCCTTTGTACGGACATGGTGGAAGCTGGTGTAACCAGAGGCTGACTGCATCCACCATTGTAAACGGATTCGAAGGCAAAAAAGACGCGTACGGAAGGGGCCGCATCATCCGTTGATGTGGCGGCCGAACTCGAGTAGACCCATAATCCGCGTCAGGAACGGGGACCAATGTGGATGGTACCGCTGTAAGACTTGACCTCCACCGTAGCATCGCCTTGATTGTGAATGAAGGTCTCGTCCGTGACGTGAGGCGAGTGCCCCTTCCGGTTCAGCCGCATCTGGTCGTCCACCTTCCCGCGAACGGTGTGCGCTCGCAACTCGAACGAGTCCGATGCGGGACAAGTGATGTCCATGTCGCCTTGGTAGGAAGCCAACAGGTAGCTTCCCGTGGGCACGAACTCACCGTCGAAAAAGATATTGCCTGATCCCAGCGCTTGAGCGTGCACCATCGCACTCATCGAGCCGATGAATCGCAAATTGCCCATCACCGAGGTCGCCTCAATGCTGCCGCTCGGCCGTACGAGTTCGATATCACCGCTCAAAGAACGGGCGGAGACGCGGCCTGATTCGTCAACCACCGAAATCTTGCCCGTGACCGAGTTAATCCAGGCATCGCCGCTCAATTGCTGCACCGTAACGCTGCCCTGAGGATTGTTAACGTCAAGCGTCGCACCGTTCGGGATGTCGAGCTCGTAGCTGGCGGTCTGCTCGTCCGGAGTTGCCCGCGAATCCAGCAAGTGGGTAACGAAGTGCAGCTTCTCAGCCTCCCCGGCCGTTGGCATCTCATCACAGTCAACCTCGACCTTTGACGACGCCGTGAGGCACACCACATGAACCCGGAGCTTGTCCCAACCCCGCACAATCACCGGACCGCTGGTGGAATTGACGATGCTGATGCGCGGATTTGGAATTGACTGGAAGGTCTTCTCCCATCGGTTGCCGCCGGAAGCCACCAGCAGCGCTCCGGCTGGAAGCAGTAACACAGGAATTGCGTACGGGTAGGCCTTCTTGGCTCGATGGCGTAACACGGTCATGCTGTCTCGGACCCGCCGGCGGTTAGCGAACATTGGTGTCACCCAGCTCGAGAGCTGAAGCCAGCACCTCGGCCTTCTCGTTGTAAGCCGACGTCAGATATTCTCGCGTCAGGCTGTCATCAGGCTGTCGAGCCAGAGACGCCTGACAGTCGCGGATCTCGCCGTCCAAGGTGGCAAGACTCTTATCATAAGCCACTTTCATTCGCGGATCGAGCGTCGCCGATTGTGCCCGAAAGGCATGCTCCATCTCGGCGACAGCGGTCTCAACGCCGCGATCGACGGGCACGCTCGCCGCTTGTTCCGAAGGAGGATTCGGGGAGGTAGTCCACGAACGAACAAAAACCAAAACCAGCAAAAGGAGCGTTGCCAGCGCAGCCACCGGTATGGGCCTCCAAAGCCACCTGAACCAAGACTGCGGGGGATTGCGGCGGGACCGGATCAAACCTTCTTGAACCAGGTGCGCGCGGACGTTCGCCCACATCCGGGCCGGTGGGTCCTCGGGCTCTAACTCGGCTGCCGCCGTGCGCAGAAGCAGCAAATCGGCCAGCACTGCCCCACAGTACTCACACTCTGAAGCATGCGCCCGCAGCTCAGGCCGGTCTTCGCCCTCAAGATAGCTTTGCAGTTCGGCGTCGAATCGCTGGCAGGCCTCACGGGACCGGCGAATGATCCCTTCATCAATCAGCCGGGCCTTAAGGCTCGCCCACAGGCCGCTGGGTGGCTCTACGGACCCCAGGCTGCCCGCGGCATCCTGGAGGGCCAGCAGATCCGCCAGCACCACGCCGCAATATTCGCAAGCCGCTGCGTGAGCGGTTATGGCAAGACGATGCTCACCTTCAAAGTAGCCTTCGAGCTGAGCATCAAACTGCCGGCAGGCCTCGCTCGGCCAGTCCCCGTTTCCGTTACCCCCGCGTGGTTGCATCTCATTATCTACCTTTGCTAGCCGCCCAAAGCACCCGGCCCATCGTGTGGGCCCACTCGTGAAGTCTTTAGCCGCTGGCTCCTGAGTACTTCGCGAAGTTTCAATCTCGCTTTATGGAGCTGCGACTTTGAATTCCCTACCGAACAGCTCAAAATCTGGGCAATCTCATTGTGTTCGTAGCCCTCGATATCATGCAGCACCAGCACCGCCCGGTAACCCGGCGGCAAGCCCTCAATGGCTCTCGACAGCGTGATTCTGTCGATGGAGTGCAACAAGCGTTTGTCGTCATCGCCATACTCGCGTTTGACGGGCTCGTCCTGGGAGTTATCCACCTCATCGAGCGATACCTGCTGCAAGCCCTTCTTGCGCAGGTGCATCAAAACCACGTTCACTACCATCCGATGCAGCCAGGTGGAGAACGCCGACTCGCCGCGGAAGGTTGAAATCTTGCGAAAGAGCTGGAGGAAAGCGTCCTGGCTGAGGTCTTCCGCCTCGGCAGTGTCTCCCGTCATGCGCAGGCACAGCGAGTAAACCCGCCGCTTGTGCGCTTCGAACAGGGCCGCAAAGGCCTCCTCATCGCCCTGCTGCGCCCGCTCGATCAGCTCGGAAGTGGCTCTCGGGGCTCGATTTTCTACTGAGCTCAATGCGTATCAATTCGCCACATCCACCGGACGATGTGATGCAGCGCCCTAAATGAGAGTTGTCTTTCTGAGTTCACCCAAACAATCAGCGTTGCCTCGGATGACAAGCGTGAACGGCACCCAACGGTATGCTCCCCGGTGCCGCTACCTGTCGCTATTTTGCCGAGGCCTCCGCCCCAGTGCGCAGGACGGCCTTGCCGATGCCGGTGTTGCCGGCAATGTCGTAAGCGCGAAGCAGCAACTGGTGCTCGCCGGGCCCAAGCGAGGACAATCGAATGGTGAAGCTTTCCGTCCGAGAGTCGATGATCCCGTCGTCCGCGCCCACCGGCCGCCACTCTCCCCCGTCGAGCGATGTCTCGGCGCTGCGCAGCGGCGAAAGATTTGAAGAGGCGCGGAAGTGGACCTCGGCCGACATTCCTTCCAGGTGTTGCTCGGTTACATCAACGCGCGGCGGCGTATTGTCGATCCAAAAGGGGGAGCTCACCAGCTCCGAGCGGCGCGCCTGACTCGGGGGATTCGATTCCTCATCGGAGGCCACGAGTCTCGCCTGGTACTCACCGTCCGGTATGGCGTTCGGATCCAGAGTGTAACTCGTCTCGTGAAGCCGGTCCTTCACCAAATGCCAGTCACGTTCGTCCGCTGCTTTGAGGTAAAGCGAATAAACCAGCCGGTCACCGTTCGGATCATCGGCTTGCCAGTTGAAAGTGGTCGGCACCTTCTTGCCTGCCGTCACCAGGCCGGCACTAAACCCGGCTCCCGAGCCCTCCACGTTCAAGGTTTGGCCCCCACTCTGCACGCCGCCCCCTCCAATGCCCGTGCGACTGCCTGCCGTGCTAACTTCGAGGGAGCGAATCGCCGGCGGCAGATTCTGGTTCAGGTAGCCGAGCGTGACGTCATCGAGTAGGGGACTTGAGCCGCCCGGACCCTTGAAAGCAGCCTTCCATTGTATGTAGCGCGCCGCCGGGCTGGTGATGCGGCTGTTGTCAGGGTTTGTATAGGGGCCGTTCCACTCGCTCCAAGTGCGGTCCGGAGTTTCCGAGTTCCCTGCGCGCGTGTAGAACTCGAGCGAGCAACCCGCAGGCACTTCAGCGCGCCAAGTCAGATTTCCCCAGCGCGAGATGAACTTGGTGTCTTTCACGGGCGATTCATAGGCGCCCTCGCGCGCGGGCGCCGTGGCAACCCGGAACAGCTTCGCCACGTCACTGGTGGTGACGTAAACGTTGCTGCCTTCCACTAGCAAGCGTGTCGCCAGCGCCTCGCGAGTTTCCGTCACCAGGGTCAGGCGAGGGCCGTCTGAGGAAGGACTGAGACGAAAAATCTGCCCGCTGCCATCGGTGGAAAACAGCACGTTTTGTCCCTCAAGCGCCAGCCCGAAGATGCTTTGCTTGTCGGAACTCCACAAGGTATCCACAGAACTATCCGGGGAGATTCGCACCAGCGCTCCGCGTCCAAGGGGAACTGCCGGAGCCGGCATCCCAGGGCCGGCACGATTAAAGCTAGGCGAGCTTCGTTCGCGCTGCGGCGCCTGGCGCGGCGGCGCCGGCTGGGGCGTCGGCTGTTGACCCTGTCCCTTGCTCTTGTCTGAGTCCTCAGCAGGCAGTTCGCCTCCGGACGCCGTCACGGTGACGGTGATCGGCGCAGTTTGTGGAACGGGCGTTACCGGAGCCGCAAGGAAAGGAGCATTGGGCATCGAGCCTGCCCCGCCCAGAGCCGCGGCGTAGATCCGGCCCTCCGAGTCCAGCGCCAGCGCATGGATTTCCGGGAAGTCAGCCTTATAGATCACGAAGCCGGCGCCCTGAGGTGTAATCCTGAAGACCAGTCCATCCGGATCGCTTCCCGCCAACAGGTTGCCGTCACGGTCAAACGCCAGGCAGATGATGTGGGTTTGCCGGCTCTCGAAAAACACTCGCCCCTTGCCCTCCGGGTCAATCTGATAAATCACACCGGAGTCGCCGGTGCCGGCATAGAGACGTCCCTGTGAATCAAATGCCAGGGACCAGATGTACTTGGCTTTCGGGTCGAAGAAGACGCTTGACTTGCCGTCAGCGGTCACCCGGTAGATCTTGCCGTCAGGAGAACTGGCCGCGTAAATGTCACCCTGGGGTCCTGCCGCCACGGCCAGGATCTCCGGTTGCGGCGCCCGGAAGATGAGCTTTCCGTGTCCCTCCGAATCGACACGAAACACTTTGCCTTCGTGGCCCGTGCCGATGTAGAGGTGGCCAGTCCGATCAGCCGCCAACGAGAGTGCCAGGGTCTGCTCAGGATCAAAGAAAGCCTCTGTGGCAGGCGCCAGCTCGAGTGCACCCTCATGGCCCAGGGAAACGCCTTGCAGGTTGCCGTGCAGGAACTCCTCGAAAGACCCCACCTGCCAGAATTGCGTTTCGCTGCCCCAGAGGAGAGCGGGCCGCGTGGCAACAAGTGCAGTGGAAAAGGCCAATCCAGCCAGCAGAACGATGAGACCGTCACGTACCCGAGCCTCCGCGGTTAGACAGGAGCAACGCTTGTTCTTTCTCTGCAAAAGGGCACCTCAAGAATAGTCAGGAAATTGATGGGCAACAGGCGGCAGCTCCGGGCAGCCAATCTAAATCTCCAATTGAATTTCAAATCTCAAATCTCCAATCCTTCATTACTCCCCGACGCGATTCACCTTCAACAGCAGCGTTTGCTGGCCGGCGATCGTGTACGGTGTGGGGGCAGTTTCGAAGTCGGCAATCACAGACGTAGCGCTTAGGGTCACCCGTCCCGCCGCGGCCGGATCAGCCAGAAACGTCTGCAACAGCGACGGTGGCGGGGAAGGAAACTCATCACCTGCCATCCGGAAGGAGCCTTGAGGCGTCATCAGCAGGGCGTAAAGCCGGTTGTTGCGGCGCATCTCATTGAGCGCTCGCACCATCTGATGCACGTCCCGAGGCTGCGAAGTGAGCGGTGTTAACCGGCCTTCAAGAGCATTAATGGCGGATCCGCTGCCCACCACGAGTTGTAGCACTTTGCTGCTGACGTTATCGGGTATCCGCACTGAGATCTTCTGAGGCAGTGTTTCGCCTGAGGGCGTCATGACCACCGCCATCACGTCGATGGTCTCGCCCGGCTTAACCTCTGACTTGCTTGCCCAAGTGGCATTCAGGCTGGCCGTCCGATCCTGATCCTGCACTCCTACGTCGAGGTCAATGCCATCCACGCGCACGTCGGGGAAGTTGCTGGAGAGGAGGTAGTTCAGCGGCATGGCCACCGCAACTCCTGCGGCGTTGGCGGCGCCGGAACCGCTTGCCAGTACGTCCTCCACATTGACGGCGTCGCCGCTGGAAAGCCGGATCTTGCCTTTCAAACTCAGTGTGGACGGTCCCAGCGCGCGTTCCGTTGCACCGATGGTGGAGGCGAGCGCCACTTGAACCAGCAGCGGGGAGAGCAAAGGCGCTTCGGCAACCTCGAACCGGTAGGCCTCACTGCGTTGCAAGGTGGAATTTACCCGGATGCTCACCGGAATCGTATGGGCTTGGTCCCCGACTACGCCGTAGATGGCGCCGAAGCGGTCCTGGTGAATGCTCCCGATGGGCAGGCCGGCGTCGTCGACCTTAAAGGAAACCGTGAGTGCAGGCACCGTAGCTAACACACGCGACGGAGCAAATGGGATGTCCGTCTGCCCGGTCTGAAACACCGGATGGCCACAAGCGTATAGACGGTCACCCTGCCGCAGAGTTACCGTGCAGTCAGCAGACAGGTTGAAGTCGCCTCGAACAAATTCCAAACTCACCATTTGCCCGGGCTGCGCCTCCTCGGTGGCGTTGACGCTCGCCGGGCTTTTCGCCTCGCCCGAAACTTGCGACCCGTCGTCAACCCCGGCGTCAAACCCGGTAAGTCCGCCGCCCTCCACAGGCTCGAGGCCCAGAGCCCGGAAACTGGAGGCGTAACGCCGAATGACGTTGCCGTCAAAACCGCTGAACCGCAAGGGCAGGCGGAGGCTGCTGAGCATCTCGGCGGCGCCCGGAGGTACGTCGCCGGCGCCTTCGCCGGGCGCGCTGGTATCCTCACCCGCTTTCGGAAGCCAGGGCGGGGAATCGCCCGGTATGAATCGAACGTCTCCCGGCGCCTCGCCGGCCATGCGAACGAAGCCTCCTAACGGCGGAGCGTCGGTGCCCTGATTGAAACCCGTGCCGCTCGGGCGAGCCAAGGCGTTCGGCCTGTCGGCGCTCGCTGAGGCGGTCGAGCCGGCCTGGCTTCCCGAGCCCGATGAGGGCGTTACCGCCAGCATGTCCTCGATGGGTGTCACTAGGCCGTAAGGTTCCTTGGCGAACGGGAACGATACGGCCACCGCGCCCATCAGCTTGCCATCCACGTAAACCGGACTGCCGCTCATGCCGGCCACGATGTTGGTGCGTTCGATCCCTCCGCCCGAGAGCTTCACCAGGATGGCATCGTGCTTAGGAGCCAGCACGCCGCGCAGTACGCCCAGCACTTCCACCTGAAACTCGGTGATTTGATCGCCTTGCAGGATGGTTTTGCCTACGCCTTTGAGGCCAACGCGAACCTGGCTGAGAGGAAAGAAGCCGGACGAATCGGGAGTTGTTTGAGGTCCGGCGGCGCCGGATGCAGCGCGCCCGGCGAAAGCCGCTCGCGGAGCGGGAATAACGAGGCACAGCGCCAGAAGCGAAAAACTAAACACGAACCCTGAAACCCCTGAAGCTCTCCAAACACGCATGAAAGACTGTCACCTCGTTGGAAAAGGCCATTCTTAGTGTAGGGAATCAGGGCGAAAGCGTCAAGGCGCGGCGCATTTGGGGTGAAAAGCCGCCCTGCACGTTAACTCCAGGTGCGGCTCAATAAAGCGCGCCTTGCGCTATAGTTGTGTTGGGAATTCGAGTCTGCTTCAAGAGAAGGTTGAGGACTTTGGCGGTGAGTGCCGCCCGGCAATCATCAAGCCACTCTGGAGGAAATCGCGACGCGCCTTGGTTTCACAACAAGGCGCCGATGGCTTTTGAAAGGTCTCCGTGCTGCCGTCGAAGCGCTCTGGGCGGCGGGCGTCGAGCAGATTTTTGTTGACGGGAGCTTTTGCACAGAGAAACCGGATCCAGCAGACATCGACGGCTACTGGATCGAACCGGATGACGGCGTCTACGAACGCATCGACCCGTATTGGATTGACTTCGAGCTCGTCCCGGTGCCTCGCCTTCGGAAGAGGAAATGGCGCATGTGGGTCGACCACGGCGTGGAGTTCTTCATTCATCCGGGGATGCTGGCAGCTCCCGGGCTGGGGTTTCCGGAATTCTTCCGGCGCGACCGGAACGGTCGGCCCCGGGGCATAGTTCAGGTGGTCAAGGCCCAGAAATATGATCAAAAGCGACGCGCAAAGGGAACGGACGGTGGCGCAGGTTGAGGGTTTTCGGCGTGCGCTTGCCAAGGTGGCCCAAGAGAAGCCCGGAAAGCGCTCCGCCGCCGTCCGCGGAAGCTACGAAGGCATGATCCGGCAGCTTGAGGATGAAGTGCACGAGTACGATGAGCTTAAGGCCGGTGAGTTGAAGCTGCCGCACATCAGGAAGCTCGATGAGATCGCGCCCTTTATCGCGAAGATGCGCATCGTGAAGGGCGTCACCCAGACAGAGTTGGCGCGGCGGTTGGGCGTCAGCAAGCAGGTGATCAGCCGATACGAAGAGAGTGACTACCAGACGGTTAGCATAGCCCGGCTGCAGGAAATTCTGGATGCGATTGGAATTACGACATTGGTGAAGCTATTGAGATTTACATAATATAGTTCCATTTGCTCAACTTTTGTTGTATGCTCCGAGCATGGGAAACGCAGCAGGAGTTAAACGCGATTTCAAGGCTTTGGAGAGACGGCGCTTGCGGGCCGCCCGTTTGTTGTCGAAAGG
>DATJYK010000407.1:0-1184 GCA_035578005.1 Terriglobia bacterium | reverse complement strand
CTAAATAGGTACTCCACCTGATCGAAGCGCATTTAGGCTGCGGAAGCGAAGGTGTGTTGCATATCAAGGTAGTGATTATTGTTGGCTTGAAACCAGTCGTAGGCCAAGTCGAGCAGCTCCTCCAGCGTGCGACAGCGGTGGTTGCGAGTGATGGTTTCGTGCAGGTGCCACCAGACGCGCTCGATGGGATTGGTCTGCGGCGCGTACTTCGGCAAGAAGTGCAGTTCGATACGGTGGCCCCACTGTGCCAGGTATTGCCGCACTCGCCGGCAATTGTGAAACGGCGCATTATCGAGAATCACATGAATCTTCCGAAAGCCCCGCAACCGCCGTCGCAGGTCATCCAGGTGGGCGACAAACAGTTCGGCATTGCGGTGCTTGGCCGGCGGGCTAACCAGCAGGGTTCCGGTACGCCAGACCAGCGCGCCCGCCACGTGCTGCTTGACGTTATTGCCAGGCGTTTCCACCGTCATCTGTTGCCCTTGGAGCATCCACTGGCTGCCGATCTTGGGATTCAAATGCACGTCCACCTCGTCTTGAAAAACGGCCACCTCGTCGTCGGGCATCCGATGCAACAGCCGGCGGATATGCCGCAATTTCGCCTTGTGATCGGGGTCGCTGGGGCCCACCACCGGGCGAGGGCGACGCCACGCGAAGCTCAACGCGTGCAGGCCGCGACGAATCGTCTCGGGACTGATTGCCAGGCCGTGTTGTTCTGCCAACTGCTGCGACAACAGCTCGCACGACCAACGACTGCGAAAGAAGCCAAACTCGCGCGGCGTCTTGTGCAACACCCAGCCGGCGATGACGACTTGCCAAAAGGGCACCACCTCCGGCGGTTGCGCTTCGATCAGCGCCGCGTCCACTCCCGCTTCCAGAAACCGCTGCTTCACCCGAGCAATCGTTTCGCTGCTGACATAGGTAAACTGGATGATTTCGCGGTACGACCGTCCGTCGTCCAACAACAACAGCAGGTGAGCTCGCCGCGCCGTGCGCGCGTCACTGCCGCTGCGGTAAATACTCAAAACGGTCTTGCGTTGATCGTGCGTCAACTGAATACTGCCTTCCATGGCTTGGCCTCCAAGGTCCTGTTTGGTGTGAGAACCACAGAACTTACGGCCAAGCCTGTTTTCGTTGCCAGATCAAACTCCCCCGCGCTTCGATTCGCGAAAGGAGCTATTTAG
>DATJYK010000406.1:0-5489 GCA_035578005.1 Terriglobia bacterium | reverse complement strand
GCGACTTCTATGATCGTCTTGAACCCGAACGCCTGACCCGTTATTACGTCAAGCGGCTCGAAGGTCTAGGTCATAAGGTCACCCTTGACCCCAGCGTTAATGCCTGACCGAAATTTTCGGAACAGAAATGCGGGTTAGTGGTTAACGCTCACGCCGTAATAAGCGGTAATTGGTTCGTGGCGCGCGCAAGTAATAAGTGGCTGTAAGCAAACTTCCGCTGCTAGCCGCTGACCACCAACCACTTACCACGGCTTCTTATCGAATCTGCTTCTTCAATTCCGCCAGTAGGTTCAATGCTTCAATCGGTTTCATGTTGTCGAGGTCGGCCTGCTCGATGGCGCGCACGACTTCGGCATTAAGAGGCGTGAAGATGGTCAATTGCACGGGTGATCGTTCGCGGGCGCGCCGGCGTCGGGCAATGGGCGAACGGTCCGGCGATCCTGATTCGGACGCCTGGTCCTCAGAATGCTCGGGCGCTTCGGCCGCCAGGCTTTCGCTGAGCGTATGCTCACTTTGCTCGTGGCGGGCCAGAATCTCGCGCGCCCGCTCAATCACGGCTGGCGGCAGACCCGCCAACCGGGCCACTTCCACGCCATAGCTCTTGTCGGCGCTGCCGGGCTCCACCTTGCGCAGGAACACGATGTTGGTTCCCGACTCCTTCACCGACACGTGGTAATTGCGCACGCCGGGCAGCAGGTCCGCCAGTTCCGTCAGCTCGTGATAATGAGTGGCAAATAGCGTCTTGGCGCCGGTGTGGGCTTCGAGGTGCTCCACCACCGCCCAAGCGATAGCGAGGCCGTCAAAGGTGGCGGTGCCGCGGCCGATCTCGTCGAGGAGCACTAGGCTCTTGGGAGTGGCGGTGTTGAGAATACTGGCGGCCTCCGTCATCTCCACCATGAAAGTGGAGCGGCCTCGTGCCAGATTGTCGGAAGCTCCGATGCGCGTAAAGATGCGGTCAAGGATGGGCAGCCGGGCGCGCTCCGCCGGCACGAAGGCGCCCATCTGGGCCATCACGCTGATCAGCGCCGCCTGTCGCAGATAGGTGGACTTGCCGCCCATGTTGGGACCGGTGATGATCAGGATGCGGTCGCTCTCTGCGTTCAGGAAAAGGTCGTTGGCGATGAAGCCGCCACTCTCACCGGGAGCGGCCAGCCGCTCGATCACGGGGTGGCGCCCCTGGCGGATTTCGAGCTCCCCGTTAGCCGAGATTTCCGGTCGGTAGTAGTTCCGCTCGGCCGCCAGCGCCGCGAAGCACGCGAGAACGTCAAGCTCCGCCAGGGCCTGGGCCGTGCGCCGGATACGCGTAGCCTCGCCAGCAACGCGGCGGCGAATCTCCCGGAAGAGCTCGAGTTCGAGGGTTTGCGCCCGCTCTTCGGCGGTCAGAATCTTAGACTCCAGTTCCTTCAACTCCGGCGTGGTGAAGCGCTCGGCATTCACCAGCGTCTGCTTGCGCTCATAGTCCGGCGGCACCAGCGCCAGGTTGGGCTTCGAGACTTCCAGGTAGTAGCCAAACACGCTATTGAAACGCACCTTGAGCGAGCCGATGCGCGTCCGCTCGCGCTCGCGACCTTCGATGGCGGCGATAAGCTGCTTGCTGTGCTGGCTGGTGTCGCGCAGCTCGTCGAGCGTGGAGTTATAGCCGGCCCGGATCAGGTTGCCCTCCGTCAGCAGCGCGGGCGGTTCCGGATGAATCGACTGCTCGAGCAAGGCGTGGACGTCCGCCAGCTCATCCAGGCGCTCGTGCAGCTCGCGCAGTCGCGCCGCCGCGAATGCCGCCACCTGCCGCCGCACGGACGGCAATTGGGCCAGGGACAGCTTCAGCGCCACTAGGTCGCGCGCATTGGCGGTCTCCAACGTGACCTTGCTGAGCAGCCGCTCAAGGTCCTGAATGCGGCGGAGCGACTTGCGCAACTCTTCGCGTGCGATGGGCTGGCCGTGAAGCTCTCCCACGGCGTCCCAGCGGGCTTCAATTTCCGCGCGCTCGATAGAGGGGCGCAGCAGCCAGTTCTTCAATTGGCGGGCGCCGAGCGGCGTGACGCATTCATCGAGGGTTGCCAGCAGGGTTGATTCGCGCGAGTTTGCGCCTGCGAAGAGAGGCTCGACCAATTCGAGGTTGCGTAGCGTTGCGGGATCGAGAATCAGCGAATCCTGCTGCTCGAAGAAGCGGATGCCATCGAGGTGCGCGAGCGATCCGCGTTGCGTGTCGCGCACATAATGGAGAATTGCGCCGGCCGCGGCGGTGGCCAAGGGACGCGCCTCCAGCCCGTAGCCTGCCAGCGAGGCTACCCTGAAATGATCGCGAAGAATGCGGCCGCCGTAATCCTCGGCAAAGATCCAGTCGTCCAGGGGAGTGATGGTTGGCGCGCAAATTTCAGATTTGAGATTCGGGATTTGGGGTTTTAGATTTTGGATTTTGGATTCGCCCGCGGGTGGAAATGCTGCGCTGGCCCCCGGGTTTGATCCAGGCTTCGGGGAAGCCACGAGGGTGCGTGCCGCCGATTCCCGGAATCCAGGGTCCTGGCTGCTGGACCCAACCAGCACCTCGCTCGGCGCCAGGCGGGCGAGTTCGTCGTCCAGCTTCTGTCGCGCCTCCGGCCCGCAAAATTCAGTGACTCTGAAGTCGCCCGTCGAGAGGTCAGCAAAGGCAAGGCCGAAAGCGCCGTGCCGCACGGCCACCGCGGCAAGGTAATTGTTGGCTCGCGGCTCGAGGACCTGTGAATCAACGGCGGTGCCAGGAGTCACCACCCGGGTGACTTCGCGCTTCACCAGGGTTTTGGCGACCCGCGGGTCCTCCATCTGGTCGCAGATGGCCACCCGAAATCCCTTGCGGATGAGCTTGGCGATGTAGCCTTCGGCGGCGTGATAGGGCACGCCGCACATGGGAATGGGTTCGCCCTTTTCCTTGTTGCGGGAGGTCAGGGTAATCTGCAGCTCGCGGGAGGCGACGACCGCGTCTTCGAAGAAGAGTTCGTAAAAATCGCCCAGGCGAAAAAGCAGCAGCGCGCTCGGATGCCGAGCCTTGATGGCGCTGTACTGGCGCATCAGGGGCGTGGAGAAGTCGGTCATGCGTGTGATCTGGCTGGACCCGGTCACCCCGTCGGGACTCGCGACTCGGGTCTCGGGATTCGGGTCTAGGATCCCGGGATTCGGATTCGGATTCGGATTCGGTTTTTCGGATGTCCGTCATTCCCGCGCAGGCGGGAATCTATTGGAGAATTCTTCTTTTCCCGAGCCCGAGCCCTGAATCCCGAACCCCCGACTCTAACCGCCCATGGTGAGCACTACCCGAAACCGCGCGTTGCCGCTCATCATGAGACCGTACGCCTCTGTGACGCGCTCCAGAGGGTAGACCTCATTCATCGACCGTACGCCGGTGAGAGCGCTGAAACCGAGGGTGTCTTGGGAATCGATGGAAGTGCCCGAGGGCCAGCCGGTAATTGAGCGGCGTCCTCCCAGGAGTTCGAGCCCAGAAACTTCCATAGGCTCGAAAGCAGCTCCCAGGATGATGAGCTTTCCGCCGATGCCGAGCCCGCCGATTACCGCGCTCATGGCCTTGGCGTTCGTCACCGTGGCCAGGATCACGCTGGCGCCGCCGAGTTTGGTGAGTTCCTCAGCAGGATTCTGCGACTGGCTGTCAATGTAGTGGTGCGCGCCGAGCCGAAAGGCGAGCGGTCCCTTGTCCGCTCCGCGCGCAATCGCCGCCGTACGGAAGCCCATCTTGGCGGCGTATTGGACCCCCAGGTGACCGAGACCGCCGATACCTAGGATCGCCACCAAATCGCCGCTGCGCGCTCCGCTGTTGCGGAGGGAGTTGTACGTGGTAATTCCGGCGCAGAGCAGCGGCCCCGCCTCCACCGAGGAAAGCTCATTGGGAATCAGAGCCAAGGCTTGCGCCGGAGCAACCATGTACTCCTGGTAGCCGCCGTCGAACGAGATTCCGCAAATCAAGCCGTTGCGGCAAACAATGAAGTCGCCGCGCCGGCAAGGCTCGCAATGGCCGCAGTGGCCGCCGTACCAGCCCACGCCCGCCCGCTGGCCGACCTGCCATTCGGCAACTTCGGCACCGATAGCATCGATCACACCTGCTACTTCGTGCCCCGGAACACGCGGGTATGTGATGCCGGGCCAATGGCCCTCTTTCACCAAGGAATCGCTATGACAAATGCCGCAGGCTTCAACCCTGATTCGCACCCATCCCGGGCCTGGCGCCGGAATTTCACGCTCCACGAGTTCCCAAGGTCCGCCTGCTTGCGGAACCTGAACCGCGCGCATCTTCGGCATGTTTCTTCTCCCAACCCCTCTCATGCATCATAGCCGAGAACGGTTGAGGGAGGTCTTTCCGACGGGTGGATTTGTTATTGCGCCGCAGGTTTGTGATAGACTCCGTTTTAATCCGGTCTTATCTTGAGGGTTTCCGCATGCCGCAGGTTATGAGTAGTCCAAAAGTCTACGACGCCGTGATTGTGGGTTCCGGCGCCGGCGGCGGCATAGCCGCTTACGTCCTGGCTCACGCCGGCGCCAAATGCCTTGTGCTGGAGGCCGGGAGCTGGTACGACACGGCTAAAGAGTCCACCATGTTCAAGTGGCCCTATGATGCTCCGCATCGCGGCGCTTCCACGCCTGACAAACCCTTCGGCTACTTCGACGCCTGCGTGGGCGGTTGGCAACTGCCCGGCGAACCTTACACCAACGCTGCGGGCACAAACTTCCGGTGGTGGCGCGGGCGCATGCTGGGCGGCCGTACGAATCACTGGGGCCGTATATCGCTGCGCATGGGCCCCTACGATTTCAAGCCCTACAGCCGCGACGGCAAGGGATTCGACTGGCCGATCACTTATGACGATCTCGCTCCCTATTACGATAAGACGGAGGACTTGATCGGCGTCTTCGGATCGGCCGAAGGCCTCGAGAACACGCCCGACGGCAAGTTCATGCCGCCGCCGAAGCCGCGCTGCTACGAACTGGTAATTCAGAAGGCCTGCCAAAAACTCGGCATCCCGTGCATCCCCTCGCGCCTCTCGATCATCACCAAACCGCTGAATGGGCGGCCGGCGTGCCACTACTGCGGCCAGTGCGGACGAGGCTGCGCCACCGGTTCCAATTTCTCCTCGCCCACCGTCCTGATTCCGCCCGCGCAAGCGACCGGCAACCTCGAGATCCACTGCGACGCCATGGCTCGCGAAGTGATGGTCGGGCCGGACGGGCTCGCCACCGGAGTTTCGTACATCGACAAGAAGACGCGTCAGGAAGTGCAGGCGCGCGCGAAGGTCGTGGTGCTGGCCGCGAGTTGCTGCGAAACCACGCGCATCCTGCTGAACTCGAAAAGCCGCCTGTTCCCGAACGGGTTGGCGAACTCCAGCGGCCTCGTCGGACGCTACCTGATGGACACCGTCGGAACGGACGGCACCATCGGGTTCTTTCCCATTTTGATGGATGAGCCTCCGCACAATTGCGACGGTGTGGGCGGCATGCACCTCTACATGCCGTGG
>DATJYK010000405.1:0-2048 GCA_035578005.1 Terriglobia bacterium | reverse complement strand
CAAACGCTCGGGCATGTTCTGGACCGTCCGAGGAGCGAACGCCATCGTGGCCCTGCGCTGCTGTTGTCTCAACGGCCGCTTCGAGGATTACTGGGAGAGCCGCCGGGCAGCCTGACTTCCACTTTTATGTCGCGCACCCGGATGGTGGGGTCCACCAATTGTGGGTCCGACAAACTCAGGCACAAGGGCGCTCACCGGGCATACTCCCACAAGAAGCTCAATGGCCGTAGCTGCCGCCGGCGCGTCCATGGAGGCGCCGCGAGCCCTGGCGCTCTGATAGGTCGATAACAGTGCGGGCAATGTTTCGGATATGCCAACGATGCTACCATAGCCCAAAGGGAGGCTATGCCTATGAGCGTCGAAGAGCTGGAGGCCGCAGCGTTGAAACTCGACATGCATGAGCGTGCCAGGCTGGCCGAAACGCTGTTGGGCAGTCTCGAGGACCTCTCGTCAGCCGAGGCCGAACGACTATGGGCACAGGAGGCGCTGCGTCGGCTCGTCGAGCTCGATCAGGATCCGACCGCCTCCCGCCCGGCCGAGGACGTGCTGCGGGGTGTCAGGTCCCGGCTGGAATGAGACGCTTTATCTTCCACGTCCTGGCTGAACGCGAGCTAAACGACGCCGTGGATTTCTATGAAGGAGCGCGATCCGGCCTTGGAAGTGACTTCGTCGATGATGTTGAGCACGCCCTCGGGCAGATTGATCAATTTCCCGAATCGGGGTACCTGCTGAATGGGTCTGTCCGTCGGCTCTTGCTTAGGCGCTTCCCATATGCGCTGATGTATTCAGTGCGGCCTGGGGAGATTCGGATACTCGCTATCGCCCACTTGAAGCGCCGGCCCTTTTACTGGCGGGGACGCCAGTGACGCATGCGGACTCGGCCACGAGCGGGCAGCGTGAGCGCTCTAAGCCTTGCAGTTTTCCAGTTCTTCAGCCCGCGTTGCGCTCCTCCGGGAGCGCCGGCTTGCGCACAGCGCGGCCGTGCGATTCCGAGTGCAGGTTGACCTGCGTAAATCGCAGATTTTCGATCTGCGCCAGCGCACCATTTTTCTGGCTTTCGAGCCAGGTAGAAGGAAAAGCCGCAGACCCAAAAGACGGGGTCTGCGCTACCTTGCTCGCTTGAGAAACGAGCCCTGGGCTATGCCTGCTCATGACATTGCCATCCCTCCGGCTGGCGCAGCCGTCTGCCTTTTGACGTCTGCGATGGTACTTAGGAGCGCGGTCATTCCGAATGTGCACGGGGCTGCGCGAACTTAGGGCAGTTGGAGAGCCCGCTTAATCGCCTCTTCGATCACTTTGAGCGTCTCGTCAGTCAGTCGGCCTAACGGCGGGTAGCGAAGAAGGGATTTTTCGAGCGTCGTTACCTGATCGCACTTGGCCCAGGAATCGCGGCTAAGCCCCGCTTGGCCCGCTTCGAGTAAAACTCGCAGTGAAAACCGCGGACGGTTGACGCTGGTGATAGGCACAACGCAAACATCGAGTGCGTAGCGATTGAGAGCGTCGGCGGAAACCACCAGGGCCGGCCGGTCCTTGTCGAGGCGGACCCGGTAAACCTCTCCGCGCCGGGGAAACCAGTGGGCAGGTGCCGATGGAGCTGTCATTCCTCATCCCGCACAATCGTCCGCCGACTCGCAGCCCTAAAGGCCTTAGACTCCTTACGTTCTGCTTTCGAGGCGCCGGCGAAAAACTCAGCCGCCTCGCGAGCCAGAGCGTCAGACTGCTCCTCGAGGATCGCCCGGTGAAGCAGTGCGTTCACCCGTTCACTGCGCGAGCCGTTGGAACGTGTCCGTTGAAGGTAATCCACAATCGACCGGTCAATCATAAAGCTCTTAGGGACTCTCGTAGCTTTGCTCATAGATAAGATATCGTTGCCCGCGCAAAGTTTGTTTGTCAAGTGTCTGGCCTTGGCCGGGTGCGCGACATAGACGTGGGCTTTTTGGCGTTTCTTTTTTTTGTGGCCTTTATCTGTGCGTAGTGTATACTTGCAGATAGAGGAGGTGGCTATGCCTCAAACCCTGCCTGCCCTGGAAGGCGAAAGAACCCGCTTG
>DATJYK010000404.1:0-4196 GCA_035578005.1 Terriglobia bacterium | reverse complement strand
ATCTTATAGCAGCCAAAGCAGTTCCGAAAATATGTCGCTTCCCCCCGACTGGGATCCGGACTACCTCGCGGCGTACGCACTGGCAGAGAGGTTTGTCGGGTGGTTGATGAGCTGGGGGAAGCGAACGAAGCCGGAATATTACAGAAACCAAGAGGCTTGCAAAAATATGTCGCCGGCCGGCGAGTCAGGACGGCGAAATCCGAACGGCAGCGACGGAGTGACGGCGGTCGAGAAGGTCCTCCGCGCCATCAGGACGGCGCTTGTCCCACGAAAAGAATGTTCGCAGTTGGAGCTGTTTCAAACAAAGCCAGAATGTAATAGAAAAGAGGGCGTTTCCCAAAATGTCTCGAAATCTCTTGGCCGGCTGAGAGCCGCCTTCTCATTCTTACTGAAACGCGGCCGCTCCGATGCAGGGATGCGGCCAACACATGCCTGAGATACTGGAGACGCACCGGAGTTGACGTAGGGGCGGGCCTTGTGCCGGCCTTGTGCCCGCAAAATGACTGAACCCCCTCGATGGGCGGGCACAAGGCCCGCCTACGTTAAACTGAGACACTACTTCAAAAGTGCGTAGCCGAAGGCTGGTCTCTTATGTCTGCTATAATCGATTGATGGAGGTTCGGTGAGTAAATCCCTTAAGATCCGCTCCACCACCATTCTGAGCGTGCGCCGTGACGGCAAGCTGGCCATTGCCGGTGACGGCCAGGTGACGATGGGTGAAGGAGTCGTGAAGGCCAAGGCCAAGAAGATCCGGCGGCTTTATAATGATAAGATCGTAGCGGGTTTCGCCGGCAGCACGGCCGACGCCCTCTCGCTTTTCTCCCGCTTCGAGCAGAAACTCGAAGAGTACCACGGCAACCTCAGCCGCGCCGTTGTGGAACTGGCCAAAGACTGGCGCACGGACCGGGCCCTGCGTCACCTCGAAGCCCTTCTGCTGGTGGCAGATAACAAGAACACCTACCTGGTGAGCGGCAACGGCGACGTGATCGAGCCCGATGACGGCATTGTGGCTATTGGCTCCGGCGGGCCCTACGCGATGGCGGCGGCCCGCGCCCTGAGCAAGCACACCTCGCTGAGCCCGCGCGAGGTGGTGCAGGAAGCTATGAAGATTGCGGGCGAGATTTGTATCTTCACCAACGATCAGGTGACGATCGAGGAGCTCTAGAGCGGTTGTCGGTCGTCGGTTCTCGGTTGTCGGTGGCCAGGAAATGGGTTACCGAAACCGAAAACCGAAAACCGAAAACCGAAAACCCATATGGTCTTTTACCTACCCGAAACACTCGATAACGCTTCGGCGCTCGAGGACATGACGCCGCGCCAGACTGTGGCCGAGCTCGATAAATACGTGGTGGGCCAGGCTGACGCCAAGCGCGCCGTGGCCATCGCGCTGCGCAACCGGCTGCGGCGCCAGAAGCTCTCCGAAGACCTGGCGGAGGAGATTCTGCCGAAAAACATCATCATGATCGGCCCTACCGGCGTGGGCAAGACGGAGATCGCCCGGCGACTCGCGCGCCTGGCAAATTCGCCCTTCCTCAAGGTTGAAGCCTCGCGGTTCACGGAAGTGGGCTACGTGGGCCGGGACGTCGAGTCGATGATCCGCGATCTCGTGGAAATCTCCATCGACATGGTGCGGGAAGAGAAGGTGAACGAAGTGGCCGAGAAGGCCGAGCAGAACGCCGAGGAGCGCCTGCTTGACCTGCTGCTTCCTCCCCCAAGCGCCCCCCGGCCCAAGCCGCCGGGCAACGACGATCAGCCGAGCCTGCCGGGCACAACGTCGGGCGCCGACAACGCGGACCGCACGCGCGAAAAGTTGCGCGCTCAGTTGCGCGAGGGCAAACTCGACGAGCGCCAGGTGGAAGTGGACGTTCGCGAGCGCAGTTTTCCCGCCTTCGAAGTGGTTTCTTCGCAGGGCATCGAGGAAATGGACATCAACATTAAGGATATTCTGCCCGGCCTCTTCGGCCAGCGCACCAAGAAGCGCCGCATGCGCGTGACGGAGGCCATGGATTATCTGATCCAGGAAGAAGAGAACCGGCTGATCGATATGGACCAGGTGACGCGCGGCGCCGTGGAGCGCGTGGAACAGAATGGCATCATCTTTCTGGACGAAATTGACAAGATTGCCGGACGCGAGCGCGGACATGGGCCCGACGTCAGCCGCGAAGGCGTGCAGCGTGACATTCTACCCATCGTCGAGGGCACCACGGTGAACACGCGCTACGGAATGGTGCGTACCGACCACATCCTGTTCATCGCTGCCGGGGCCTTTCACGTCTCGAAGCCCTCAGACTTGATTCCCGAGCTGCAAGGGCGCTTCCCGATTCGCGTCGAGCTGCAGTCTTTGACGGTGGAAGACTTCATCCGTATTTTGAAGGAGCCCAAGAGCGCGCTGGTGAAGCAGTACACGGCGCTGCTCGAAACCGACGGCATCAAGCTGAGCTTCACGGACGACGCGCTTGAAGAACTGGCGAAATTCGCCACCACCGTGAACGAGCAAACGGAGAATATCGGCGCCCGCCGCCTGCACACCATCATGGAAAAGCTGCTCGACGAGGTGTCATTCGAGGGGCCGGACCTGAAGAAGAAGACGGTGCGCGTGGACGCCGCCTACGTGCAGGAGCGGCTGGCGGACATCGTGAAGAACCAGGATCTAAGCCGGTACATACTCTAGCCTATCAATAGCCTATCGACGAGTGAACGAGTGACCAGCGGCCGGCAAGCCTTTCCTTGCTTTCTGTTCACGGCCCGGCGCAATCATTCCCTTCCCGCTCTCCCGTCCCCGACGGGTGCTCTCAAGGTCCTTTCGCTGCCCGTTTGTGCGTTGCTGCTGGCCGCCTGCGCCGCGGAAGGTCCGCCTCACCCGCCGCACATTGAGCGGCCGACGGCCGTGCACGATTTATCGGCACAGCAAGTCGGCGACGCCATCGAGCTTCGCTTCACGTTGCCCACCGACGCCGCAGACGGCGAATCACTCAGCAAGCCGCTGGAAGTCGAGATTTTTCGCGATGCTTCGCCTCCTGGGGGAAGCGCGCCGGCTGCGGTGAGTGCAAGCTCAGCTCCGTGGGTTGTGCTGCAGGGAGCGGATCTGGCGCGGCACACCGTTAGCGGGATGCTGAGCTACGCTGACCGGCTTTCGTCCGTCGACTTCACGCGTCTCGTAGGCGGTTCGTTCACCTATGAAGTGACTTGCCTGACGCGCGGCTTTCGCGGCCGGCCCCGCGAAAGCGAGGCCTCCAACAAAGCGAAGCTGACGCTGCTGGATGCGCCGCAGCCGGTGACAGGACTTTCCATCAAGCCCAGCCAGAAGGCGCTTGACCTTTCGTGGCAGGCTCCGCAGCAGACGGTGACAGGTCGGCAGGCAGGGTTGATCGACACTTACCAGGTCTACCGCCGTGAAGCCGACCCGAAGAACGCGGGCAAGCCGGCGCCATACAGGCGCCTCGCCGTGGCGCATGAGACTTCGTACGCTGATTCAGACTTTCGGTTCGGGCGCCTGTATTCCTACCGGGTGCGTGCCCTCATTACCGAGAACGGTTCCACCGCCGAGAGCGCGGACTCGCAAGCCGTAGACATTATGCCTAAGGATGTCTTCCCGCCCGCAGTGCCCGGCGGTCTCACAGGTCTCTACACATCGGGCGCGGTGGAGTTGATCTGGACTCCGAACCTCGATCCCGACCTGGCTGGATACAATGTCTATCGGCGACGGGCGGGTGAGCAAGCCGTGCGGTTGAATTCGGAACTGGTGCGCAGTGCGCTGTTCCGCGACACCACCGCGAAGCCCGGCCACCAGTACTTTTATCGGATCACTGCGGAAGATATGAACGGCAACGAGAGCCCACAGTCTCCCGAAGTTGAAGTGGATGTACCGTAGCGGCAGACGTATGGTGGGTTTGGGCAGAGGCGTGGCGCTTCTAAACTGCGTTTCTCACCAGGATTCGAAAGGGCGGGGCTTCAGCCGGCTTCAGCCCCGCCGGATCCTGCGAACACGTCAAATATCAAACCGACGTTGTAACGGCGGGGCTGAAAGCCCCGCCCTTTCAAGTTCTGGTGAGTCGTCATGTCGCTTCGCGACACCCCGAAGGCATGAAAAAAAATGGCGCTATCGAGGCGAAGAGGCGCTCGTTCGAAAACAAAGCACTTAGCGCCTATTTTCGGAACAGATCGGCTTATGATCGACTCAGCCTGCGCCTGGGGTG
>DATJYK010000403.1:0-44451 GCA_035578005.1 Terriglobia bacterium | reverse complement strand
ATCCGACACCCTCTATGCATCCTTGCGCGCGGGTCTTGAGGAAGCGGGCAGGCCGATTGGCGCTAATGACATGTTGATTGCAGCTCACGCGCTGGCGCTCGGTTGTGCGATCGTGACCGACAACGAGAAGGAATTCGCCCGCGTTCCCGATCTTCCGTGTGAGAATTGGCTGCGCTAACGAAGCCATCCACCTGCGCCACCCGGCGGAGCCAACCTAAGGATCACGCGGCAGCGCCCAGCGGCTTCGCTCGTTCGATTCGCTTGCGCTCACGGGGGCTGTTCATCACCTCCCAGAGTTCGGTGCGCCGCTCGGTATTCAGCCAGAAATCAGGGCTGTTACCAAACACGCGCGCCAGGATGAGCGCAGTGGCCGCCGTCACTTTTCGGCGGCCGTTGCACAACTCATTCACGTGCTTGCGCTGAACCCCCATCGCCTGGGCCAGCGCGGCTTGGGTTAAGCCTAGTGGCTGCATAAACTCCTCCCTGAGGATCTCGCCGGCTGTCGCCGGCTTGCGCTTCGTCATCAGCATCACTCACCTCACCGGTAGCTGTGGTTGTCAAGATAAACGCCCTGCGCCTCGCCACGACTGCTGTCCCACCTGAAGACTAGCCGCCATTGCTTGTTGATGTGGATCGAGTGGAACGCCAGCAGATTGCGGCGCAGCTTTTCGAAGTGATTGCTGGGCGGCAATCTCAGGTCCTGGTCGGTCGTGGCGTCATCGATCATCTGAAGCTTGCGGAAGAGCCGGCTTTCGAGATCGGGAGGAATATTCCGCGACCGCGTATCTTCGACGAAGAAGGCCCGCAGCCACTCGTCCCGGAAGCTCACGATCATGCGCTGCTCTCTCCGTATCTATGTACCACCCTACGGTACATAACGCAAGCTCTCGCTACTCGTGAAGATCGTGGGTGGTGACGACACTGCAGCTAATGTCGTTGCCATCGGGCTGGCTGGCGCAGAGCGCCGCGCTCTGCGATTGACTCCACGATAGGACGCCCGTGCAGCTCAGGGATTCGGTCCGTCGCCAGAACCGCAGCGTCTTCCAGTTAGCCGACCGCCAACTCGACCACTGCCAATTTCCTCGGCGCCTTGGCTTAAGGTGAGCTTAACTCAGGAGTGACAACGACAAATAATGTAACGTCGGGGTTCCCTGCGGGTCGTCTGGGGGCTTTTTCGAAAAGGGGGAAAATGCCCTAAGGAGGGCACTGGGGTCATTTGGGGACCTCGGGACGCACTCATTCCCGCGAAGGCGGGAATCCACTGGGCAAGCCTTTGAGAATACTATGCCGAGCAAGGAGCGCGGCGGGTCTTAACACTAATTTCGCGGACTCGCAGGCCATGATAGAATGCCGTCCGCGTTAACTAGGGCGCCGGGCCCGGCAAAAAACTGTGATGTGGGCTTGTGCCGGCGCGCGCGTTCGGCGGTGCAGGAGGTAAACAGGTGCTCTCAATTCGCGATCTCAGCAAGACCTACTCTGGCGGCGTTCGCGCCTTGCGCGGCGTTTCGCTCGACATTCCGCCGGGCATGTTCGGCCTGATCGGCCCGAACGGCGCCGGCAAGTCAACTTTGATGAAGATTCTGGCGACGCTGCTCGAGCCTGACAGTGGGTCGGCTCACCTCGACTCCCTCGATCTTATCGCGGAGAAGGACGCCACGCGGCGCCTACTCGGCTATCTGCCTCAGGAATTCGGGGTCTACCCCAAGATGAGCGCCTACGATCTACTAAACCACCTCGCCGTGATGAAGGGTATTTTGAACCGCGGCGAGCGCAAAGAGCTGGTGGAAGGCTTACTGCACCAAACGAACCTGTGGGAATTCCGCAAGCGAGCTCTGGGTACGTATTCGGGTGGCATGAAGCAGCGCTTCGGCATCGCGCAGGCGTTGCTGGCCAATCCGCAGCTCATCATTGTGGACGAGCCCACGGCCGGCCTCGATCCCACAGAGCGCAACCGCTTTCTCAACCTGCTCAGCGCCATCGGGCGCCAGGTGGTGGTGATCCTCTCGACCCATATCGTGGATGATGTCAGCGAGCTCTGCTCCCGCATGGCCATCATCAACAACGGCGAGGTGTTGCTACAAGGCATCCCCGCAGAGGCCATCGAAGAGTTGAAGTCGCACGTTTGGCGCAAGGTGGTCTCTACGGACGAGGAGCGGGCCGCGATTGAGGCTTCGTTCCACGTTATCTCGGCCCACCTGGTGGGCGGCCAGCACGAGCTTCGGGTCTACGCGGAATCGTCACCGGGCGATGGTTTCACTGCAGCGGAAGCCAATCTGGAAGACGTGTACTTTTTGAATCTTTCACGGCATCAGCGGAACTAGCGAGGATGGCTGTCTTTGTCGGGCGCGTTGGTAGGGCCGACCCTTGGGTCGGCCCGCGGCCGGAGCAAGCCCCGGCCCTACAAAGCGACGACGGCTGCTTTTCGACCGTGCGTGAAAACTTGTGGATTCCCGCCTTCGCGGGAATGACGGGTTGAGGTGGAACCACTACGGGAGACTTGGCGGGGTAAACCCGCCGCTACGGGGGACGTTCCATGTTTGCCAGCCACTTTCTGTTTGAATTGAAACTCCGCCTGCGGAGCCTCTCCACCTACGTCTATTTCCTGATCTTCTTTCTGCTGACGTTCTTTGAGACTTCCGTCCACGACTTCGGCCCCATCGGTACCGGCAAAGTCCTGCTGAACGGCCCCTACGCGCTCACGTTGTGCTACGTGCAGCTTACCGGCTTCGGCGCTATTCTTATCGCCGCAATTTTCGGTCCTTCTATCCTCCGCGATTTTCAGCAGGACACCTATCAGCTTCTCTTCACCAAGCCCATTTCAAAATTCGATTACCTGGGCGGACGCTGGGCCGCTTCGCTGGTGGTCACCATCTTTGTTCTGTCAGGCTTGATCTGGGGCGCGATGGCCGGCATCTTCATGCCTTGGGCTGACAAGACCCGCCTGGCGCCCATCACGCTGGCGACCTACTTCCAACCCTTCCTTTACGTCATTGCCCAGGTGTTCATTCTGGGCAGCCTCTTCTTTTGCGTGGCCGCACTTACGCGTCGGCTGGTGGTGGTTTACCTGCAGGGCGTCGTCCTCTTTGCCATCTACCTCATTTTGTTCGCAGTCGTGATCAGCACCAACCAACTCGACCGCACCTGGCCCTCCTTTGTGGATCCGCTCGGCTTCGCTTTGCTTGATAATGTCACGCGATACTGGACCGTCGCCGAACGCAACCTGCAGCTCATCCACTGGAGCGGCCTGTTCTTGTACAACCGGCTCACCTGGCTTGGCGTCGGCCTCATTACACTTTTTGTGACTTACGTTTTCTTCCCGATGTCAGCCGAGACCCTCACCTCACAGCGTTCCGGCCGCCGCGCTCGGGCAGCCAAGGAGGAGGAAGAGGCGCACGAGGCCGCGCGTCCCCGCTTCGCCATCTCGCTGCCGCGCGTTACGCAGACCTTCAGCGCCGCCACCCGGCGCGCCCAATTGCTTTCGCTAACCCGTGTGCGTTTCTTCAATGTGGTTCGCGAGATTCCGTTCTGGGCCATCGGCCTGGTGATGGTAGCCAATACCGTGGTGAACTGCTACTTCGCCGGTCAAGTGAATGACGTTGACGTGTGGCCGGTCACTTACCTGATGGTGGGCATGGTGGAGGGCAGCGCTGCTCTGTTTTTCTACATTATCGCCACCCTATACGCCGGCGAGCTGGTGTGGCGCGAGCGCAACGTCCACTTTGAACAGATCCACGACTCGCTTCCCGTACCCGACTGGATGGACTGGCTTAGCAAGTTCCTGGCCCTGGCGGTGGTGCAGTTCATCCTCATCACGTTGGTGATGGTGTGCGGCATCATCATGCAGACCGCTTCGGGATACTACCACTACGAGCTGCTGCAGTACGTCAAGGAACTCTACATCCTGTTCTACCCGCAGATGCTCACGTTTATTCTGCTGGCCCTCTTCATCCACACCATCCTTGGCAACAAATTTTTGGGTCACGCCGTGGTGATCGGATTTCTGATCCTGATCCCCATCCTGTATCGCTATGGCATTGAGAACCGGCTGGTGCTCTACGGCGAGATCACACCCTACACCTATTCGGACATGAACGGTTACGGCCACTTTGTCCAGGGCCTGGTGTGGTCGATCTCGTACTGGTTCTTTGTGGGCGTGCTTCTGGCCGTTTTCGCTATCGTGCTTGCCCGCCGCGGCGCTGATGTCTCATGGCCCGCCCGTCTGAGGGTGGCGGGGCCGCGGTTCCGCACCCTAGTCCCGGTGGCAGCTTTGGCTCTACTGCTGGCTGCCGGCTGCGGCGCCTGGTTCTACTACAATACGCATATCCTGAACGAATTTCGCACTGACCAAGAGAACCGGCATCGCCTGGCGGACTACGAGCGCCTCTACAAGAAGTACGAACGCCTGCCGCAACCGAAAATCACCGCAGTGGACGTGACCGTTGACATCTTTCCGGAGCGCCGCTCATTCACGGGCAGCGGCCATTACATGCTGGTGAACCACACCGCACAGCCCATCAGCGAAATACACATCTCAGACGGCAGAGAATCCGTCGATGAGGTCCGCTTCGACCGGACGGCCCACGTGAAGCTGAGCGACAAGCGCCATTTCTACACCATCTATGCTCTGGACCAGCCGCTCGAGCCCGGCGGCAACATGCGCGTGGACTTCCGCGCTTCGTACACGGCGCGCGGTTTCAAGGACGGCCACGAGCGACCGGAGTTCGCTTATAACGGCACCTTTTTTGACCGCGATTATTTTCCCTATATCGGCTACAACCAGGGCCTTGAGCTCGATGATCCCGTTCGTCGCCGGGAGGAGAAACTTGGGCCGCTCGAGGAAATGGCTCCGCCGGGCGATCCCTACTACAGCAACATCAGCCTGTTTACGGCAGATTCGGAGTGGGTGACGTTTCACACCGTGGTGAGCACCTCGCCGGATCAAATTGCCATCGCACCGGGCTACCTACAGCGCGAGTGGACCCAGAACGGCCGCCGCTACTTCGAGTACAGCATGGGCGATACGCGCATCAATAATTTCTTCTCATTTCTCAGCGGCCGATTCAATGTGAGGCGCGACCAGTGGAAAGGCGTGAACCTCGAGATCTATTACCAGCCGGGCGACGAATTCAACCTGGACCGCATGATGGAGTCCATCAAATCCGGTCTCGACTACTACCAGGCCAGCTACGGCCCCTATCAGTTCCAGCAATTCCGCGTGCTCGAATTTCCCCGCTATCGCGGGTTCGCGCAGTCGTTCCCCAACACCGTTCCTTATTCGGAGAGCATCGGCTTCATCGAGCGCATGAAGAAGCCGGATGATATTGACCTGCTCTACTTCGTCACTGCCCACGAGCTTGCGCACCAGTGGTGGGGCCATCAGCTTATTGGCAGCGACACTCAAGGCTCCAACATGATGTCGGAAACGCTGGCGGAATATTCGGCGTTGAAGGTGCTGGCGAGAAGGTACGGACCCGACATGCTGCACAAGGAGCTTCGGCACGAACTCGACACCTACTTACGCGGCCGGGGCGGCGAAACGCGCCATGAACCCCCGCTGGTGCTGGTGCAGCGCGAGCCTTACGTGTGGTACCAGAAGGGGGCGCTGGTGATGTTCGCTCTCGATGATTACATCGGCGAAGACCGCATGAATGCCGCTCTACGTAGCTTCCTCGAGAAGAACCGCTATGCGAGCGGCCCCTTCCCCGATACGCGCGGCTTCGTCGCTGCCCTCCGCGAAGTCACACCGCCGGACTTGCAATATGTCATCACCGACATGTTTGAGTCCATCGTCCTCTTTGATAACAAGGCCGTCTCCGCCACTTATGCTCCGACTCCCGACCACAAGTACAAAGTCACGCTCACCGTGTCCGCACAGAAACGCAAGGCCGACGGCTCCGGCAACGAATCTCCCATGACGCTCGATGACCGCATCGACGTTGGCGTGTTCAGCGGCACCAAGGAACACCTGAGGCCGCTGGAGTTTGCCAAGCATCAGCTCACCGAGCACGACAACACTTTCACCTTCGTCGTGGACCAGCCTCCAACGTGGGCCGGCATTGATCCTTATAACAAGCTCATCGACCGGAATCCGGAGGATAACTTGATTGCTGTGGAGCGCAAATGACTGCCGCAACCAGCTTACAAGAGTTGAGGCTGGCGGAATGCATGAGCCGCCTCGGCACCGAAAGCGCCTTCGAGGTGCTGGTGCGAGCGCGGGCTCTGGAGGCGGCTGGGCGTGAGGTGATCCACCTGGAAATCGGCGAGCCTGACTTTCCTACTGCTCCTCACATCGTCGAGGCAGGGGCTGAGGCGCTGCGTAACGGCTGGACTCACTACGGCCCGTCGGCGGGCTTGCCGGAGTTGCGAGCAGCCGTGGCCGAGGACGCCGGGCGGCGCCGGGGCATCTCAATTGACCCTTCCGAAGTGGTGATCACGCCAGGCGGCAAGCCGGTGATGTTTTTCGCTATTTTGGCGCTGGTTGACCGCGATGACGAAGTGATTTATCCGAATCCGGGCTTTCCCATTTACGAATCCATGATCAATTTTGTAGGCGGGCGCGCGGTGCCGTACGGTTTTCGCGAGCAGTACGACTTCGACGTGGACGTGGGCGAAATTGTCGACAAACTTACAGACAGGACGCGGCTGGTGATTCTGAATTCACCGCACAATCCCACCGGAGGCGTCATCCCTCGCGCGTCCGTCGCGGAGCTGGCGCGTGCTTTGGCCGAACGCGATCTCTTTGTGCTGTCGGACGAAATTTACAGCCGGCTCGTCTACGAAGGTGCGCACACCAGCATCACCCAGTTTCCCGGGATGAAAGACCGCACAATCATCCTCGACGGGTTCTCCAAGACCTATGCCATGACGGGCTGGAGGCTCGGGTATGGAATCATGCGGGCCGACCTTGCGCAGAAGGTCGCGCAACTTCAGACCAACGCCACCTCCTGCACGGCCAGCTTTACTCAAATTGCGGGAGTCGCGGCCCTGCGCGGCGATCAATCTTGTGTCGACAATATGCGCGAAGAATTCCGCCGGCGACGCAAGGTGATTGTTGAAGGGCTGAATGCCATTCCCGGTTTCCACTGCCGCCAACCGCACGGCGCTTTCTACGCGTTTCCCGGCATCACCGGCACTGGGCGCGCATCGAAGCTTCTCGCTGACACTCTACTCAACGAAGCGGGCGTGGCCGCACTCTCCGGTACGGCTTTTGGCGCCTGGGGCGAAGGCTACCTGCGATTCTCATTCGCAAATTCGGTGGAGAACCTTCAGAAGGCGTTGGACCGGATTCGCGACTGCATGAAGAACTTGTGACGAATGCTGCCCTACAGGGTTCGAAGATGCCGCAACCTCGCACCGGTTGCTGATTTGCGACCGACAATTGCTCACCTGTTGTATCTGTTCAGATACTGGGAAAGCGGCTGTTCCGGTCCTCCCGGATACGAACCGCCTTCGGGCGCCTAATCGGGATTTTGCAGACATCAACTCCGTTCTTCCTTCTTCTCAAGCAGTTCCTGACGACAAGCCTCAGATCAAACACCCGGTGAAACGGATTGGCATTGCGACTGCATTAACCGGAGCAGCTTGAAGAAGCGGCAAGCTTCGAGCGGAACGGTGCAAGACAGGTGGAATCGGCGGATCAGCCACCAACGCGCAACAGGGGTACGGCGCATCATCCGGCCCCGGGCGATGCCGCGATATTCAATCAAAAGGAGATTTTATGAAAAAGACATTCTCACTTCTGGCGGCACTCGTTCTGACCTTCGTGGGAGGCGCAGCGTCCGCCTTTGCGCAGGGTTCGATAGTGAAGGCGCACGTTCCCTTCGCCTTTACGGTGAGTACCTCTACGCTCTCGGCCGGCGACTACACCTTCACGAGGCTTTCTCAGAACACGTGGACCATCCGAAACGACGACACAAAGCAGGCGATAGCGATGGCTGCGACGGCCAACGGAACCAACCAGGATGCCAACCCCGCCACCCTGATGTTCAAGGAATACGGTGACAGCTACTTCCTCTCTGAAGTACGCTGCCTCGGACAGACGAGTGCGGTGGGACCTACGAAAGCGCAACGCGAACTCGAGCGCGAGACGGCGCGCAACGGCTCGGGACCTGAGCCCGTTTACGTTCTCGCCAGCACCCGCTAAGTTGCACGAATCCTGTACGGCGTACACGGCAGCCCGGAGGAGCTGAACCTTCGGGCTGCCGTTTTGCTTTAGTAGAGCTTCGACAGAGCGCAGGGCACTTGGGGTCGGCCAGATTGCCGGCTTCCGGTTCTGGTGTTCGTTCGCAAATTCGTTGCATAATCTGGGAGTCCTCTTTGCATTTGGGGCCGTTGCAAGCCAAGAGTTCACCTCGCGCAGCACGCGCCGGATTGTGTAACGACTTTGCGATTCGCAGCACTAGAATTCGGAGGTTCCGGTCGGCAGTCATGATCCCAAAGCTTGTCTGCATTGCCGGATCCCGAAAAGGGGACGAGTTTAATCTGGCCGAAACCGCCGTCATGATGGGGCGCGAGCGTGACAATCAGGTCTGTCTCGCGGACGCCTGGACCTCAAAGCATCACTGCAAGATCGTCTTGACGGGCTCGCACTTCACTCTGGTGGATCTCCACAGCCGCAACGGCACTTTCCTCAACGGCGCGCCGGTGAGGGAGCGCGTGCTCGAGCACGGCGACGAAATCCGAGTGGGCCGGTCGGTGTTCATCGTCCTGCTGCGCGAGGACGCCATTTCCCCTGCGGGAACCCCAGTCCAGTTTGATCGCGCCGCGTCCTGGGTTACCCGGTACTCCAAATCCCTCGAACTCGACGGTCCCGCAACTCCGAGAACGCCCTCCGCCGAAGGGCAGGATGCCGAGCGTGACAGCCGTGAGTTGGAGGCGCTGTTACGGATCACAGCCGTCCTGGGCTCCGTCGAGCGGCTCGACCAACTAGAACAAAAGCTGCTGGAGACGATCGCCGAGGCGATTCCCGCCGACCGAGGTGTCATCATCATGGTGGGCGAGAACGTCGAGCATTTTACGTCGATCTTTGGTTGGGACCGCAGCCCTGAGCGGCACCATCCCGTGGAGGTGAGCCGGGCGGCTATCGAGCGAGCCCTGCGTGAGCGCGTGGCCGTGCTCAGACGCGACGCCAAAATGCTCAGCGACGCCGACGAGGCAAAGGCGCCTCAGGGAGCTGAGCCGGTTCGAACACTCTTGGCGGTGCCGCTGGTCGTGTTTGATCGCACGGTTGGGGCCATCTACCTCGAAACCGGCAATCCTGAAGTCCAACTCGATGAGGGCCACCTCGAATGGCTGAAAGCTTTCGGCCGGGTAGCGGCCATCGCGCTCGAGAAAGCCCGCCGGGAAGAGTGGCTGGAAAGCGAAAACCGGCGTTTGCGTGACGAACTCGAGGCCGACCGCCAGATGGTGGGCGAGAGCCGCAGGATGCAGGAAGTCTACCGCTTCATTACCCAAGTGGCGCCCAGCGCGGCCACCGTGTTGATCCGCGGTGAGAGCGGCACCGGCAAGGAGTTGGTGGCGCGGGCGATCCATCGCAAAAGCCCTCGCTCTGCGGAACGGTTCGTGGCGCTGAATTGTGCCGCCATCACCGAAACTCTCCTGGAAAGCGAGATGTTCGGGCACGAAAAGGGAGCTTTCACGGGCGCCGTCGCGCAGAAGAAGGGCAAGATCGAACTCGCGGACGGCGGCACATTGTTCCTCGACGAGATCGGAGAACTGTCTCCGAACCTGCAGGTCAAGCTCCTGCGCGTCTTACAGGAACGCGAGTTTGAGCGCGTGGGTGGCGCGCAGCCGATCAAGGTCGATATCCGGTTGTTAGCCGCTACCAATCAGGACCTGGAAAAGGCCATGAAAGAGGCCCGGTTCCGGCCGGACTTGTACTACCGCCTCAACGTCATTTCAATAGTGCTCCCTCCACTGCACGAGCGCCGCGATGACATTCCGCTGCTCGCCAACTACTTCGCCGCCAAATACTGCGAACGTTCCAACCGGCCAGTGATGGAGATCTCTCCCGAGGCCCGCGCCTACCTGGTGAATTACGATTGGCCGGGCAATGTGCGCGAATTGGCGAATGCCATGGAACGCGCCGTGGTGCTGGGCACAGGCGATGTCATCCGGCCCGAGCACCTTCCCGAAGATCTGCTGGGCATTGAGATCCCGAAGATGACCCATTTCCACGAGGTGGTGAAAGAGACGAAACGGGAAGTCATTCTCAAGGCCATCAAGCAGGCGAATGGCAGTTATACCGAGGCCGCGAAAGCCCTTGGGCTCCAGCCCACCTACCTGCATCGACTGGTTCGGAACCTGAATCTGAAAGCGACGATCCGCGAGAGCGTGTCGTCCTTGTGACGGCGGACGAAGAACGGCAGACCAAGAAGAGAGAGTTGGGGTCGCGGATTGGACACACCGCCCACCAATGAGATCTCATTGACCAAATCCGCCGATGAGCTATTGAGTCGAATCCTCGGTTACCTTTCGCTGCTCACGGCGCGCTTGCTGCCGGCGGCCTGAGTCTCAAGCTCCTCAAAATCGAGAATGATCACCTTACGCCGCTCCATCTTGATGATGCCGCGATCGACAAATCGTCGCAGATTGCGCGAGACGAGGTCGGCGACCGTCCCAATTTCTGCCCCAATCTGCTGGTTGGTTTCCTCCAGGGGAAACTCCAATCCCCGCCGCGTGCGAGCGCCGAAGTGCAGGGCGCGATCGCGCAGAAAACGGGCTAAGCGGTGGCTGACTTCCTTGAGGGAGAGCTCTTCCACCAAGCTGGTGAGATACCGAAACCGCGAAGCCAGGGTGCGCATGACGGCGAAAGCCACTTCCGAATTGCTACGGCAGAGGTCGAGGAACTCGCGCTGAGGCAGCAGCAGCAGTGAGGAGTCTTCAACCGCCACCGCCGAGGCCGGGAAGTTGCCCCCGTCAAACAAAGATAGTTCCCCTACGGTCGACCCTGCGCGTTCTACGGCCAGTACTTGTTCGCGGCCGTTTTCAGCCATTTTGAAAAGTTTCA
This sequence comes from Terriglobia bacterium, assembly GCA_035578005.1. Taxonomy (GTDB): domain Bacteria; phylum Acidobacteriota; class Terriglobia; order UBA7540; family UBA7540; genus Gp13-AA77. The sequence continues at coordinate 33,443 of DATJYK010000403.1, read as the reverse complement.
CTGTGCCCGATTGCACAATCAGCAGACCCGTACAAGCGTCACCTTCTGAGAACAGGACGCGATCCTTCGGGAGTTCGCGCACCACGCAGTGCCGCGCCAACGCCTGCAGTTCCTCAAGGGGCAGGACGGCGAAGAAGGCTACACGGCGTAGAGCGGCGACAGCATCGAGAGCGGCCATGAACGCATCTTAAGCTGGCGAGTGAAAAAGGGCAAAGGAGTTGAGCGGTGCCATCGGAATTCCCTGTTGTTACAAGGAGAATAAGGTCCCAGTCGAGTTGTTTTCAGCCAGCCCGAGCGACGTCGTACCAGCGTTCGGCTTTCTTGCCCGACCCTCACCGCGTCCCACCGGGGTGCAGAATGGGCACAACGAGTGGCGAGTCTGCGTCATCGAGCAACAGACGATGGATGATGCGGGCTACCTCCCCAGTACCTACCCACTGCGAAAAATCAGCATTTGGCATGGAGCGGCGATTCGCCTCGGTATCCATGGTTCCGGGCATCAGGCAGTGCACGCGAATGTTGTGACCCTTGACTTCCTCTGCAAGCACTTCGCTGAGGTGCCGTACGGCGGCCTTGGAGACCGCGTACGCCGCGACACCAGCGCCCGGGCTGTTCACGATGGCTCCGCTTGACACCGTGATGATACGGCCGAAGTTCTGTTTGATCATGACCGGAATGACGGGCCGTAGAATCGAAAATAGTGTCTTCAAATTCAGATTCAACATGCGGTCCCAGACGGCCTCCGAAGTCTCGTGGATCTTCCCGGGCGCGAATCCTCCTGCGATCGCCAGCAGGAAATCGAGGCGGCCGTGAGCGGTGTGCAAAGACTGCACCGCCGTCTTGACTTCGTCCGCCTCGGTCAGGTCCACCGGAATACCTTTGAGCTGCGCGCGCGAGTGCGCGGTGCTAGCCAGGAAGTGTTGCCATTCAGTTTCCACCGTGTAGGTCGCAGCCACGTGGGCGCCGGCCGCCAGCAAGTCACGCACCACGGCACTTCCGAGCGCCCCCGTCCCGCCCGTCACCAGGGCAACGCGATCCCGAAAGTCCATAAGGGCACCTCCATTCCGAGATCGCATGATATCAAAGGTACGGTCTCGATGGGTTTCACAAAGGCTTCGCCTTTTTTTTGTAATGCCACGCGGTCGAGTGGCTTATAATACACGCTTTTGCGGCGGGACGGCGATGAGCGTCCGAAACACGCAGAGCGCCTCACGCTCGGAGGATTCGGTTCACAGGTCATTTGGCGACGCGAGCACGGTAATTCCAAATTAGGAGAGACTGCGATGAGAGTTGGCGTATTCACGGCACTATTTTCAAAACTTAGCCTGGACGAGGTAATCAGCCGGATCAAGCCGTTGGGCATCCGCACGGTCGAGCTCGGCACCGGGAATTATCCCGGCGATCCTCACGTGAAGCTCGACTGGCTCAAAAATTCCCCCAGGCTGAAGGAGTTCCAACAGAAGCTCGAGGATGAAGGCATCAGCATCAGCGCCCTGAGCAGCCACGGCAATCCGCTCCATCCCAACAAGAAGATCTCCACGTCAAACGCCGAGACCAGCCGGAGGACGATTCTGCTGGCGGAAAAGCTTGGCGTAAAGACAGTGATTGATTTCTCGGGTTGCCCCGGAGATTCGGACAATGCCAAGTTCCCGAGTTGGTCGCCCACGCCTTGGCCGCCGGACTATCTCGATCTGCTGAAGTGGCAGTGGGAAAAGAAGGCCATACCTTATTGGAAGAAACACGCCCAGTTCGCCGAGGATCACGGAGTGCGCGTTGCCATCGAGATGCATCCTGGATTCCTCGTCTACAACCCGGAGACTATGCTGCGGCTGCGCGCTGAAGCGGGCAAGGCCGTAGGCTGCAACTTTGACCCCAGCCACATGTTCTGGCAGGGCATCGACCCCTGCGTCGCCATACGGGCGCTCGGCGAGGCCGTGTTTCACGTGCACGCTAAAGACACCAAAATCTACGACGTCAACACCAAGGTAAACGGCGTGCTGGATACTAAACCTTACAGTGACGAAATTCATCGTTCTTTCCTTTTCCGGACTGTGGGCTATGGCCACGGACGCGAGTTCTGGAGCGACATGATCTCCACGCTGCAGATGGTGGGATACGATGATGTGCTCTCCATCGAGCACGAGGACAGCCTGATGTCGCTCGAGGAAGGTTTGAGCAAGGCCGCCGGTTTCTTGAATGAATTAGTGATCCGGGAGAAGTTGAAGGAGATGTGGTGGGCGTGAAAAGACAGTGACCGGTTACGAGTGACAAGTGACGAGCGGAACAGCAGCCACGTCCTCTTGCTACCGTTTCCGGATGCAAGAATTGAGGAGACCCGAAATGCCTGAAATCAACGTAGCGATTCTGGGTTACAAATTCATGGGCCGCGCTCACTCGAACGCCTATCGGCAAGTGAGCCATTTCTTTCCCGGCAAGTTCACACCGCGCATGAAGGTGATCTGCGGGCGGGATCGCGAGGCTACCGAGGTGGCCGCCCGGCAAGTCGGATGGGAAGAGGTCGAGACGGACTGGCGGAAGGTTGTGGAGCGGAAGGATATCGATGTGATCGATATTTCGACGCCCGGGCATCTTCATCACGATCAAGCGCTGGCGGCAGCGGATGCGGGAAAGCACATCATCTGCGAAAAGCCTCTCGCCAACACGCTGGCGGATGCAAAGGAAATGCTGCGCGCCGTGCAGAAGGCCCGCGTGAAGCACATGCTGATGCACAACTACCGGAAGATTCCTGCGGTGACGTTCGTGCGAAGGTTGGTGGATGACGGCCGACTGGGCGAAGTCTACCACTATCACGGAGCCTATTTGCAGGACTGGATTATGGATCCACAGTTTCCGCTTGTTTGGCGGCTCCAGAAGAAGCTGGCTGGCGCCGGAGCGCTGGGCGACATCGGGTCGCACGCCATTGACCTTGCTCGTTACCTGAACGCCGAGTTCACGAGCGTTGTAGGCCATATGACAACCTTCATCAAGGAGCGCCCGCTGACCAGCGAGGACGGAGGCCGGCTGGCGAAGGGCGGCTCCGGCACCGGGAAAGTAACCGTGGATGACGACGCGAACTTCCTGGCTCGCTTTTCGAACGGCAGCGTGGGCGTCTTTGAGTCCTCGCGCTTTTGCGGCGGCCGCAGAAACTTCAACACTTTTCAGATTTACGGCAGCAAGGGAAGCGTGGCGTTCAATCTCGAGCGCATGAACGAGCTCGAGTTTTATGACGCCGAAAACGCGAAAGGCGAGCAGGGATATAAGAACATCAACGTGACCGAGGCTGTTCATCCTTACGTCGGCGCCTGGTGGCCTTCCGGGCATATCATCGGATACGAGCATACCTTCGTCCACGCCGTCCACGACTTTCTGACTGCGCTTGAAAACGATACGCTGCCTTCGCCGAACTTCACCGACGGTGTGAAGAACCAGGCCGTGCTTGAGGCTGTTGAGCGCTCGGCCAAGTCAGGGAAGTGGGAGAAGGGCGGATAAAGCAGCAGCCAGAAGTCAGCAGACGGCAGTCAGCCGAAGGGCGAACTCCCGGTCTGCTGCATCCTGGGCACATGCACTTTGAATTTCGTGTGACTTCTAGCTTCTGACTTCTTACTTCTGACTCCTAAACCTCTATGTCTTTCCTCATGGGCATCGACGTGGGCACCACCGGGACGCGTGCGGTGATCGTGCGTCCGGACGGACACGTGATAGGCGCCGCGACTGGCGATCACCAGCCGATGCGGATGGAGAAGCCCGGTTGGGCCGAGCAGGATCCCGAGGACTGGTGGCGCGCAACGGTGCAAGCTGTGCGCGCAGTGATCGGTGAGACGGGCCTGAAGGCCAGCGAGATTGCGGCCATCGGGCTTTCGGGGCAGATGCACGGCGTGGTGCTGCTCGATGATGCGAGCGCGGTTCTGCGGCCCGCCTTGATTTGGTGCGACCAGCGGAGCCAGCCGCAATGCGACTGGATCACATCGCAAGTGGGCGCCGAGAGATTGAGGAAGCTCGCGCTCAATCCGGCACTCACCGGTTTCAGCGCGCCCAAGCTCTTGTGGGTGCGCGACCATGAGCCCGCCGTCTACGAGCGCGCGGCACATTGCTTGCTCCCGAAAGATTTTGTGCGCCTGCGGCTCACCGGCGAATTTGCCACCGACGTCTCCGATGCTTCGGGTACCTTGCTGCTCGACGTCGCCAAGCGCAACTGGTCTGAGGAAATCCTCGCGGCCCTCGACATTGATCGAGCGCTGCTGCCGGCAGTCCACGAATCGCCCGAGGTGACGGGCCGTGTGACCGCAGCCGTTTCGCTGCTGACGGGTCTCAAGGCGGGGACTCCAGTCGCAGCGGGCGCCGGCGATCAGGCCGCGAGTGCGGTCGGCAACGGAGTGGTATCGCCCGGACTCACCTCGGCTACGCTCGGCACCTCGGGCGTCATCTTCGCTTACACCGATAAGCCCAAGCTTGATCCCAAGGGCCGCATTCACACCTTCTGCCATGCGGTTCCCGGAAAATGGCACGTGATGGGCGTGACGCAAGGCGCCGGGCTTTCGCTGCGCTGGTTTCGTGATGAGTTGGGCGCCGCCGAAACCTGGTACGCCAAGCAGGTGGGAGCCGACCCGTACGAACTCATTCTGCGTGAAGCTGAAAAGGCGCCGCCTGGTTCTGCGGGGCTGCTGTTCCTTCCCTACCTGATGGGTGAGCGCACGCCGCACCTGGATCCCCAAGCGCGCGGCCTGTGGTTTGGGCTCACCGCGGCTCATTCGCGCGCCCACTTGATCCGCTCCATTGTGGAAGGCGTAGCCTTCAGCTTGAGGGACTCGCTTGAGATCTTCGCTGAACTGAAGATTCCGGTCCGCGAGATTCGCGCCTCGGGCGGAGGGTCGCGCAGTGTTCTGTGGCGCCAGATCCAAGCCGATGTCTACGGCCGCGAAGTGGTGTCGCTTCGTGAAGCCGAGGGCTCGGCTTTCGGCGCGGCTCTGCTGGCCGGCGTCTCCTGCCGGATTTACCATTCGGTTGCCGAGGCCGCGCGTGAGGCCATCCAGGTGAGAGACCACCTCTCGCCTGACGCCAACAACGCGAAGCTTTACAGCAATCAGTATGAGGTGTACCGGAAGCTCTACCCGGCGGTGCGTGAACTCGCCCATGAGCTCGGAGCCGTGAGCGGCGCTCACAACTGACGTGATGACGCGAGGCAACAAGTGACCACCCGATGGCGGCGCAAAGGCCGCAGTGTGACGAAGGCGCTTTTGTGCGCCGTCGCATGCTGGTGTTTCTGCCGCATTCTCACGGCTGCTCCTGCTCCTGCTCCTGCTGCGGCTGCCGCCGCAGCCGCACCGAATCCGCTGAGAATTGAAAAGGCCCAGTACCAGGGCTGGGATGTCTACCGCCTTACGAACGGGATCATCAGCCTGGATATCGCCCCGCAGATCGGCGGGCGCGCCATTCAACTCCGTCTGGGAGAGAAAGAGTTCTTCTTCGTTGACCCCGACTTCGCCGGAAAGGTGCAGCCCGAAAGCCAGAACAATCCTGCCGCCGGATGGGCCAATTACGGCGGCGACAAAGTGTGGCCTGCGCCCGAAGGCTATGCGAACGACGACCAATGGCCGAGTATTCCGTACTACGTTCTGGACGGAAGCCGCTTCGAGTTCGCGATTGTGACCGAGACTCAGGATGAAGTAGCGGTTCGCGTCACCAGCCCCAAGGACCCTCGCACGGGCGTACAGTTTGAGCGGACGTTCCATGTTTACGCCGGCACCACGCGCATCAAGGTGGAGCAGGTGATGCGCAACATCAGCCGCCGCCAGATTCGATGGGGCATCTGGCACCTGATTCAAAATGACGCCGCCGACGCCCAAGACCCCTCGAAGCCGAACCCCGAGCTGTACGTGTACGTGCCGATCAACCCCAAGAGCATCTACCCTCAAGGCTACACTCACATTTATGGCGACGCACGCCATCCCAGCGACACCGTCATGGATGGCGGTCGCTTACTGAAAATTCACTACCTCTACCGCGTTGGGAAAGTCGGTGTGGACTCGAACGCGGGTTGGATGGCGGTCGTCAACGGCCAGAAGAACGTCGGCTTTGTCGAGAATTTTGACTATTTTCCAGAGCGCGAGTACCCCGATCAGGCGTCTGTCGAAGAGTGGAATGACGGACCGGGCGTTGTGTCGCGAACCGCTTTCGACCAGACTTTAGCCGACGATCCCAAGCGAACGCCGTATTTTCTTGAATCCGAAGTGCTGAGTCCTTTTGCGCGCCTTGATCCAGGACAGCAATACGAATTCACGGTGTACTGGTCGCCCACCAGCGTGACCAATCCGGTGCACGACGCGGTGTGGGCAGGCGCCATCAGCGAGCCGCTGACGGCCGCGACGGAGGCAAATCAGATCACGCTGCGCGGCGTGTTCGGGGTCTTTACGCCTGGCACGCTCGAGGTCCAGTTCTACAACGCCATTGGCCAGATCATCGACCGTGAGACGCTTCAGTCCGTTGATCCCCGCGAAGTCGTGCGGCTCGACAAGACGCTGGCTCTTCCGGCGGATACTTATCGCGTCAGTGTGCGCGTGCGCGACAGTGACGGAGAGAATCGCGGATTCCTGGGTAACGTCATCCTGAAATAATGGATTCCCGCCTACGCGGGAATGACTGCGCCCTAAAAAGCGACACCAGCACACGCGCCGTCCGGTTCGTGGCGTCAGGGTGAAGGTATCACTGTCCCTGCGCGGGCTGCACCACGTATTCCGACACCCGCCACTTACCATCCTGATCGAGTACCGGGATTACGACCTCGACGCCGTTCTTCAGTTTGTCGAACGACGTTCGGTACTGCATGCCCACGAATTGTCCCGGTGGAAGGCCCGGCACGTTCTTTAGGGCGTCAGCCTTTAGTAGCTTTCTGGAAGCAACCTTGCCCAGGTGCTCGCGTTTGTCCTTCAGGTAAGCGATCCAGTCTTTGCGGCTGCTCGTGTTTTTGAGGATCTGCGCGGCCTCGTCCCAACTCTCTCCGTACTTTCCGGCATCGACCAACGCCAGCCACTGCTCCGTGGCCCGCTGCGCCGCCGCGTTCGGGCTGCCTTGCGCTTGTGCTGCCCGCGCCGCTCCGCAACCCGGCAGAGAAGCCCACAGCAACGTTGCACCGAGCGCCAGCCGAATGAAACTATTCATGCCTACTCCTTATTATGGGCTATGTAAGTAGTCTACATTGCGAGAAACGGGTAACGTCCCACATCGAGAGCGCGGTTTGCCACCTGCCGCCTGAGCCCGATGAGATCGGGCGGGGTGCGACGCAGAAAACGGCGCAGAACGGCTAGTTGGACGCGCAGTGCGTCACCCTCTGCGATGCGCGCCAGCGCGAGCCGCGCTGCGGTCTCCATTCGATCCGCGGCCTCGTAAATGAAGCAACGGGTGGCTGCGACTTCCGCGCCCTGGGCTCCGTCTGAGACGGGCTGAGCCTTCTTCCGCGTCCGCAGCAGAGCGCTCTCCATCCCATAAACATCCATCACCAGGTCGCTGAGGACGCCGACGATCTCCTGTTCGTCGGCCAAAGCCTGTACATACCTTTGCACGGCGCTACCTGCCACCAGGAGTACCACCTTTTTGGCGCCCGCCAGCAATAGCGCCTCGGCTGCGAGCCCTTCGTCGTCGGAAGGCTCGTCGAACGAGGGCGTGCCCAGCGTCTCGTCAGCAAGGCGCTGGGCTGCCGGAATCAGGCCGAGCTCGCCCTTCATCGAGCGCTTCATCAGCATATCGGTGATCAGCAGCCGGTTGATTTCGTTGGTTCCCTCGAAGATGCGATTAACCCTCTGGTCGCGATAGGCCCGCTCGATCGGATAGTCGCTGGAGAAGCCGTAACCGCCGTAGATTTGCACCGTCTCGTCACTCACGAAGTCCAGGAGTTCAGTGCCGACGACCTTGATCATCGAACACTCCACGGCGTACTGTTCAAGCGTCTTCAGGATCTGCCGGCCTGCCTCGGGCGCGCCTTGATCGAGACCTTCCAGACATTCGTCAATCATGCCTGCCGTGCGATAGCACATGCTCTCAGCGGCGTAGATTCGCGCCGCCATCTCGCCAAGCTTCTCTTTGATGAGGCCGAAATCCGCGATGTGGCGGCCAAAAGCCTCGCGTTCCTTGGCCCACTTCACGGCCTCGGCGAAAAGATATTTGGAGCCGCCAATAGAGCCTGCGCCCAGCTTCAGCCGGCCCATATTCAGAATGTTGAAGGCGATCTGATGACCCTTGCCGATCTCGCCGAGCACGTTTTCCACCGGCACCAGCGCGCTCTCGAGGTTCACGGGTGTGGTGGATGACCCGCGAATGCCCATCTTGTGCTCTTCAGCGCCTGCAGAGACGCCAGGGAAGGACCTTTCAACGATGAAGGCGGTGAACTTTTCGCCATCGACCTTGGCAAAGACGATGTAAACGTCGGCGATGCCGCCATTCGTGATCCAGTGCTTGGTGCCGTTGAGGATGTAGTGTTTCCCGTCGGCGCTGAGTACAGCCTTCGTCTTGGCGTTCAACGCGTCCGAGGCAGATGTGGCTTCGCTCAGACAGTAGGCGCCCACCCACTCCGCATTGACCAGCTTGGGCAGGTACTTCTCTTTCTGGGATTCGGTACCGAAAAAGGCGATGGGCAGTACGCCGATTCCTGCCTGAGCGCCCAGAGTGGCGGACCAGGCGCCGTCCCGCGCCGTCTCCTCGGAGACGATCACGGAGGAAACTTTATCGAGATCGAGGCCGCCGTACTTTTGGGGCACGTCGATGCCGCAGAGTCCTACCTCGGCTGCCTTCTGCAACAGTTCGCGCAGCAGGCCGGGCTTCTTGGCCTCCAATTCGTCGATCCGAGGGAGCACTTCCTGAATCACGAATTCCCGCGCCGTCTGGGCGATGAGGCGATGCTGGTCCGTGATGTCTTCCGGAGTGAAGATTTCGTCGGGCGAGCGGTCTTCGATGAGGAAGCTGCCGCCCTTGATTAGCGTCTTCGGTGTGGCGGTCATGGTAGCCATGTTGTCGTTTAGAACTGTGATCTGAAATTCGAAACTCGAAATTCGGAACTTGAAATTCGCAACTCCAAAACTCAACCACAAGAGGACACAGCATGAAGCACAGAAGGAATCACTTCGCCTGTTCGCCACCTGGGCTTCGGTTCACGTGTCGCTCGAAGAAATCAATGAAAGAGTCCAAGCGCTCATCCGTACGCTTTTCAGCCGCAGCAAGGTCAGCCATTCTTTCTTGAATCTTCGCCATACGGCCCTCAGCGGCGATTTGGCTGTCGACCAGCATACGAGAGACTTGTAGCAACCCAACAATAGATTCGTTCTGCTTGGCGGCCGTCTCCTTCACCTCGGCAATCGCATTCCGAACCTCGGCGATACCTGCCTCGAACTTGGCCTGCTGTTCAAGGATGAAGTGCATCGTCCGTTCCGTCCCTTCGAAGGTCACCTTCGGTCTTCGCGCTAGCCGCCGACCGGCAAGCAGGATTCTACTGTAAATTCTCAAAAATCCCGGCGGCACCCATGCCGCCGCCCACGCACATGGTCACCATGCCATAGCGCGAGTTGCGGCGTTTCATTTCACCGAGGAGCGTGGCCGTGAGTTTGGCGCCCGTGCAACCGAGCGGGTGACCCAGAGCCACAGCACCGCCGTTCACGTTCACTTTCTCGGGATCGAGTCGCGCCTGCTTGATCACCGCCAGAGCCTGGGCGGCAAAAGCTTCGTTGAGCTCGATCACGTCAATGTCGGCCAGCTTAAGGCCGGCGAGCTTCAATGCCTTGGGAATCGCATTTACCGGACCCACCCCCATTTCTTCGGGCAGCGTGCCGGCGGCGGCAAAAGCCACGAAGCGCGCAAGCGGCTTGGCGCCGAGGGCCTTGGCGTTATCCATCGACATTATCACCGCGGCCGCGGCACCGTCGCTCATCTGGGAGGCGTTGCCTGCCGTCACCGTGCCATGAGCGTGAAACGCTGGCTTGAGCTTGGCCAGGGCTTCCAGTGAAGTGTCTTTGCGGGGGCCTTCGTCGACGGCAAAGGTGACAGTATGCTTCTCGGGCTTGTTCTTGCCGTTCATGCTCACGTCTATGACTTCGAGGGGCACGATTTCGTTCTTGAACTTGCACTCCGCGATCGCGGCCAGCGCCCGTTGATGGCTGCACAGGGCAAACTCGTCCGCCTGCTCACGCGTCACATCGTACTTGCGTGCGACGTTCTCGGCCGTTAGCCCCATGGTGAGATAGGAGTCCGGGTAGGTATCCATCAGGAACGGGTTGGGCGAGAAGTGATAGCCGCCCATCGGCACCAGGCTCATGCTTTCAGCGCCACCGGCAATCATGCACTCGGCGAAGCCCGCCATGACGCTTTCCGAGGCCAGCGCAATCGCCTGGAGTCCCGAGGAGCAGAAGCGGTTGATGGTCATGGCCGCGCAGGTCACCGGCAAGCCCGCGCGCAGCGAAACCGTACGCGCCATATTGTTGCCCTGCACGGCCTCCGGCATGGCGCAGCCTAAAATCACGTCCTCGATCTCGCCAGGGTCAAGCCCGGGCACCCGTTTCAGGATTTCCTGAAAAACGGCGGCAGCCATATCGTCCGGACGGGTAGCGCGTAGGATGCCCTTGGGCGCCTTACCCACGGCCGTCCGGGCGATGGAAACGATCACAGCTTCTTTCATACCAGCCTCACATTAAGTACTCTCAGCGCTAACCCTGAGGGGCGGGGCTCTCAGTGGCGCCGAAAACGTGCCGCAACGTGCTATAGGGGCGATCTCTGATCGCCGAAATGATCGATTTCAAAAGTCGGCGGTCAGAGACCGCCGCTACAGCACGCACTCGGCTTCAGGGGTCTAAAGCTCATTTGCGATGGTCTCCCGTGAAAGCCCGGCCCAGGCCCTTGCTCCGGACTGCCACTACAATATGAATTCTCAGTAACAGATTAATTTTCAACAAGTTGACGGCTTTGTATAAATAACTCCCATGCTTTGAGTGACTTGACGGCTTTCCAAGACACGGTCCTTTGTTTTCATACACCTGACGGTTTCGTTTCGTAATTTTCCCTATTCAATTTAGTAACTCTTAAGTAAACTTGTCATGCGAAAAACCCTCGCCGTGGCGACCCGGCCACGAAGTCCTTTCCCCTCGGTCAGGGCCTTGTCCCTCGCTGCTTGCCACCGCCTTAAAAGTAATTCGGTGTCTGGTCTGTCCAATCGAAGCGTCCCTCATTTGAGTTGACGCCGACGAACTTGAATTTGTTGCCGTGCTCGTCGTGGTATTCAAACTCTTTGGCCTTGGCTTTGATACCGTGCTGGATGTTCCAGGAGGGGTTGTTTTCCACCAGGATCGGTGTCTTGCCGTCCAGCCCGATCAAATAGTCCGCCTTAAAGCCGCCGTGACCGCTGACCTCAACTTGATGGCTCATTTCCCCGACTCTTTGAGTAATCTCAGCGACCCCCCAGTAAAGGGGCTTCTTGTTCACGCCCCCGATGTCTTCGGCGACCACGCGCAAGGCAGCGGCCTGTTGCGGCGTAGCGCGCTCATCGATGTACCAAACGTCACTTTTCTTTCCGTGAGCGCCTGCCAAGCGCAGGCCGTCAAGCTGCACTGAGCCGTAATGACCGTGCTCGATATCCAGCGCAAACAGTGACCAGCAGTAATGGTGGGGTGACGGGCCCTGGTTGAAATTGCAGGTGCAGGGGACGCTGCAACTGCAGGCCTCGCTCAGTTGGCCGGCCAGTTCCCAGTGGTCGCCATGGGTCTTTTTCGGCGCAGTATTGGAAACATCGGCTGCGGACGCCGTCAGCCAGCCAGTCCACAGTAACGCCACTGCGCACGCCATCACTCTTTTCATACGCAAGCTCACTCGGTGTCTCTCGGTTTTGGGCTTCCTTTCGATTCGATTATAGCGGAAACACCGGGCGGCCCGCAGTTAAGCTGCAGGCCGAGGGGAGGGGGCTCAGAATGTCGAACCGGCGGGCAAGCCGGAGCCTCGTTCTTCAGCACGCGCCTGGAGTTTGTTTATTTACAGCATGGCCAAGATGGCCACGCCACGAAGGCAAAGCTCTCGCTGCGTTCTACGTTGTCGGGCCCACGGCCAGTAGCACACTGGTCGATGAGGTAACGTCCGTATTGGACTGCAGCGTACCCGTTATCGTGATCGCGTAGGGCCCCGGGGGCGTTGGAGAGGTGGCTGAGGTCAACCCGCGGCAGCTTCCCAGGAGCGTCAGGAACACGAGCATCGTCGCAAGGATGAAGGCGCGCGAGGCAATTCGCGGATAGCCGACGGCGGATGGCCTCCTCGACCTCGCCCTGAACATCAGCAGCAGGGTAAGCAACAACCAGACGCTGCCCAGCAGCACCAAAAGCTGTGGCGGGTGCTTCCCTCCCGGCCACAGCCACCTCCAGACGCTGACGTTCGATATCGTGGTGGTAACCTTCAGTTGCACTGTGGCCGGGGCTTGGCCGTTTGGCGTCACCGACGAGGACGCAAACGTGCAGCCCACCCCTGGCGGTAGAGTGCCCGTGCAAGACAGTAACACTTGCTGGTTGAAGTCGAATATAGGATTCACCAAAACTGTGTAGAAGGCGGGTGCCCCGGCTACCACGGAATTCACCGAAGGCGAGGCCGTCACAGTAAAAGTGGAGAGCAGCAGAGTGAGGTTCACGCTCGAGACCTGGGACCCGCTGGTGCCGGTAACCACGAAGTTCAGGGGGTTCGTGGTTGAAATGGAAAGGTTGCTTACGGTCAGCGTACTTGCCGTCCCAGAGTTCGCCGCGACGCCGGCCGGGCTGAAGCTGCAGGTCAGGTTCGACGGACAAGATAAAGTAATGCTTCCCGTAAAATTGCTGGGGCTGCTTGCCAAGATGGAGTAGGTAACTGTCGTGGTGCCAATGATGGCCGAGATCGTGGGGTTCTTCGCTGAAAGCGAAAACTGCGCGAGCCCGACACCTGAAAGGGCAACACCTTGCGGGCTGCCGGTGGCGTTGTCGCTGATGCTCAGGGTGCCACTGCGGCTGCCGCTGGCGGTGGGGGCGAACACCACACTCGCCGTGCAGCTCTGGCCAGGGCCCAGAGTGTTATAGAGCGGCGCAGACGCGCAGGTGTTGGTTTGTGTAAAGTCCCCCGAAACGCTAATCGATGTAATATCGAGCGTAGACGTACCGGTGTTCGTGATCGTCACCGTTTGGGCTGGCGTCGTTGAGCCCACGGTGGTGTTCGCAAACACGAGCGTGGTTGGAGTAACTGTCGCTGAGGTTGCTTGGGTGACCCCCGTGCCCGACACGGTGATAATGTGGGGGCTGTTCGCTGCATTATCGTCGATACTGAACTCGTCCGTTACGGAGCCGGTGGCGGTGGGGGTAAAGGTGACGTTGATAGTGCACGTGCCACCCCGGGCGGCTACGGTACCGACGCAGTTATTCGATTCGGTAAAGTCGCTGCTGGGAGGCGTTATCGAGTTGATGACCAGGGGCAAACTGCCCATATTCACAAGCGTCACCGTCTGCGTGGTGCTGGTGACGCTCACCGGTTGACTTCCGAAGTTGAGTTTCTGAGGTGCAAAGGCGACGGCGGGTGCATCGACTTTTTCAATTTCCGCCACGAAGGCGTTGCCTGCCACCCCTCCCAGATTGCCTTGATACGCGCCGCCCAAGGCGGGAAAGTTATCGGAGGAGGTGCTGCCTGCCACGTAGAGGTCGCCGGAGCCGTCAACAGCGATCGCCTGGCCGAAATCGGCCCCGCCGCCGCCCAAAAACGTCGAATACACCGTCTGGACGCCGCCCGGCATCACGTCGGCAACAAAGACATCACTGCAAAGGCTGGTGTCGCAGCCGCTGCCGCCGTTGAGCCCTAAGATCTGCTGCATGGCATCATTCAAAGGAAAATTGCTTGAGTTCGTGAACCCTACCACACCCGCGTTACCCGACGAGTCGATCACGATACCGTTGGCCTGATCAGTTCCCGTCCCGCCGAGATACGTCGAGTACTTTGTGGACGGGGTTGTCCCGTTTGTGATCTCGACCACAAAAGCGTCGCCATTGCCGTTGTACTGCGACTGGAGCACCGGCGCGCCTGTGGTGGTCGGGAAATCAGTGGACTGCGTATCGCCGGTGATGTATATATTCGCGGAGCTATCCAGCGCGATGCCGAAGGCGCGGTCACGGTCTGAGCCGCCAAAGTAAGTAGAGAACTGCAAGGTAGAAAGTTTGGAATCCAATTCCGTCGCGAATGCGTCCGCGTTACCTTTGTTGGCACCTTGAATGGGATTCATCGTCGGGAAATTGGTGGAAAACGTGTAGCCCGCCACATAAACATTGCCTGAGCTATCCACCTGGATCCCCTGGCCGGTGTCCGCCTGGGCGCCACCGAGGTAGGTGGAATTCAGGAGCTCGGTGCCGGAGGGGCTTACTTTGGCAACAAATACGTCAGACGACCCCGCCACCGTGGACTGGAACGGCGTGGTGCCGGTGGGAATCGGAAAATCAGGGGACTGAGTCGACCCAGTCACGTAGGCGTTGCCCGCCGAATCGAAAGTGATTGCCTGGCCGAAGTCAGCGCCGCTGCCGCCCAGATATGAGGCGTACGTGAGTGCGCTCCCGGAGCTGGGAATTACAGCCACAAAAGCGTCGCCGTTACCAGCGTAGGTGGTCTGAAAGGCTTGCGGAGATGAGGGGTTGCTCGCCGTCGTCTTCGGCGCCACGGGAAAGTTCGATGAGTAAGTCGTTCCGGTTATGAATACCGCTCCGCCGGTGTTAACCGCCATGCCGGCGACAGCATCTGCACCCGAGCCCCCGAGGTAGGTCGAATAGAGTAATTGGGTGCCGGTATTGTTCAACTTGCTGACAAAGCAGTCGCCGCCACCGCCGTTGGACGCCTGAAAGGCGGTTTTAGTGGGAAAGTCGGTCGAATTGGTTTCGCCGGCCACGTAGACATCGCCCGTCGAATCCACGCCTACGCCGTAGGCCACGTCGCCGCCGGTTCCACCCAAATAGCTGGACAGCAGCAACGCCGGATCGATGGTGAGCGCCTGATCCCGCCGGTAGGAAGCTACTTCAAACCCATATTCATTTTTAGATCGCGCGGCGTAGCGCACCGCCACTCTGCGCTTGTTGGCGCCTTCCCCCTGGTAGGCCTGCGGGCAACGCAGCGTCACCAGGCCTTGTTTCGTGGTTAGCACGAGATTCCCATCCTGGTCTACCTTGACCGCGTCCGCTCCAACAATCCGAAAGCGCACCTGATCGGGATCGCCACCCGGCGCTACGACGAAGTCATATTCCAGATCCCCTTGGCGGCCGTAATACACAGCGTCGACGCCCTGATATAAGGCCCGGTAGCGCACTTGGGCATAAGTCGGCACATCGGTATGCCACTGCCGAGGATCGTTGCCGATGAAGTAATTGCTCTTGCCGGGCAGTTCGCTTTCGCCCGTCAGCTCAACCCTTGGATTCGCTCCCGCCAGCTCGACCCGTAGTACCGAACGCTCGCGGGTTAAGGCGGGGTGCGCGCGGGACAGGTCGGTGGGCTTTTCGAGCAACAGGACCGCCTCATCGGGCGTGAGAAACAGGTTGTAACCCGGGCCGCGCGTCAGGAACTTCACCTGCCTGTCCGTCTGGCCCACGTTAGGTTCGAAGCTCAGTGGCAATCGGGACAACGTTACCCTCGGGTTTACCGAGGCTGGCGTCTTCGGCAGTGTTTCACCGGGATTGCCAGCGCCAAGCGCCGGCACGACCGATATCAACAACGTTATCCACAGCAACCGCGAATTGCGCATATCGTAGCCAACCTCAGAAAGGGACGTGCCTTGCGATTGAAATCAGGCTCGAGGCCCCCATTTTGCGAGAATGCCGAACCTGCTACTTCGAGAAACTACTGCACCGCCTGACCGGGTTCCACGGCAAGGCGGGTTTCAACGTGGCCGAAGTGTTGCTTAACCCAACTACCCTGGACCGACCGTCAGATTGACGGTCGTGCTGCGCACGACAGAACTGTTCCCAGCCAGAGTGCCCGTCAGCGTCACCGTGTAGACACCATTAAGGGTTCCGGTTATGTTCGGAGCGTTAATCACGTTGTAGCCGTACTGTTGGCAGCTCATTCCCGTGAGCATGAGTAGAAGAAGGCCTGACGCCACCAGCGCCCATCGAAGCCGCAATGGAAATACACGCCGAAACCCACGGCTCCAGAAGTGCGTGCCGCCCAAAAGCGCCATCATGGCTGCAAGCAGCATCCACAACCGCCCTCCGGGTAGACCTGGCCCTAGGGGGAACCGGCCTCGCGGCCACACGCGCGCCGTTTGCTGGGCGGTCGTCTCCAGGGTGAGCGTTGAGGTTGCGGCCGCGGTTCCGTTGATGGTAACGGTGAGAGGCGTCCACAGACAGGTTGCGTAGTTTATCTGGGGCGTGGTCACGCCGCATGCCATCAGTACGGTACTGTTGAAACCGTTGCTGGGAGTGATGGTGGCGGTGAAGGTGGCATTCGATCCCGCCGCCACACTCTCAAGCGTAGGCGTCGCTGTGATGGTGTAATCCTGGAGGAACACCGACAGGCCCACTGTGGCCGTGTTACCTCCACCCGTTCCCGTGACAGTAACCGTCAACGGACTGGCAGTCGTGGCGCTCAGGCCGCTCACCGTAACGGTAGTGCTCTGCCCGGCTGTTATCGATGCGGGACTGAACGTGCACGTAGCGCCGCCCGAGCAAGAGAACGTGATATTTGAGGTGAAGGTGCTGGAGGCGGTGGCGGTCACCATGAACGTCGTAGAGGTGGTTCCCACTAGAATGGTGCTGGTGCGGTTAGCGGACGAAAGCGTAAAAAGACTGCTGCCCGTGCCCGTAAGTGAGATCGCCTGCGAACCTCCGGAAGCGTTGTCGATAATGGTGACCGCGCCCGATCGAGAGCCGCTTGCGGTGGGCGTGAACGTGATGCTGATGGCGCAGCTTGTGCCAGGGTTGAGTACCGCCGCCGGAATGCCGATGGCAACGCCGCAGGTATTCGTTTCGGCGAAGTCACCCGAAGCAGTGATTGCGGTGATGGTAATGGCCACATTGCTTGCGTTCACCACCTGGGCCGTTTGTGTGGGACTTGTTGACCCCACCGGGAGGCTGGGGAAGATCAAACTCCTCGGTAACAGTGTGAGCACGCCTCCGCCCGCCGACACTCCATTGCCGGTGACCGTGACGACGTGGGGACTGCCCGCCGCATTGTCGGTTATGGCAACCTGCTCAGTGCTCGGGCCGATCACGGTCGGGGTGTAAGTAATATTGATGGTACACGTCGCACTGCCCGCCGGAACCACGGCGCCGCAGTTGTTAGTTTCAGCGAAGTCTCCGCTCGCCGCGATGCTGGTGATACCCAGCGGCGAGCTGCCCGGGTTGATTAAAGTGACCCTCTGCGGGTTACTGACCACATTCAGCGTCTGGTTGCCAAAGTTGATGGATTGAGGGGTGAAAGCCACCGCTGGGAAGTCGCCCGAGCCCATCTTGGTGATAAAAGCGTTGGTGGAGGAGGCGTTGCCCGCGTACGTACCCTGAAGGGCCCCGACAATAGCAGGAAAGTTCGAAGACCCTGTGCTGCCCGCGACATAAGGCACCCCGGAAGAGTCCAAGGCCACGGCCTGCGCGGCATCGGCGCCGCTCCCGCCCAAGTAGGTTGAGTAAAACCCTCCCGACCCGGGAAGCTGACCCGATGGATTAAACCGGGTGATGAAGGCGTCCGAACAAGTCGTATTCGTAGTGCTGCAGTTTTCGGCTCCAAAAATTCCGAGAATGTCCTGCGAGGCGTCCTCCAACGGAAAATTCGTGGAATTTGTGAAGCCCACAACCACCGCGTTGCCGCTCGAATCGATGGCCACGGCATTTCCCTGATCCAGGTCGCTGCCTCCAATGAAGGTCGAATACACCAGCGAAACGGCGCGCGCGCTCAGCTTGGTCAGAAACGCGTCGCCACCTCCGCCGTAAAGAATTTGAAACGCATTCGGCCCGATTGGGAAATTGGTGGACGTTGTGCTGCCCGTAAGATAGATGTTGCCCGAGGCATCCAATGCCAGACCGAATGCCGCGTCCTGCCCGCTGCCACCGAGGTAAGTCGAGAACACGAGGTTGGTACCCGTAGCGTTCAGTGCAGCAACGAAACAGTCCTCACCTCCGCCGGAAGCACCTTGAAACGCACTTTGGGTCGGAAAATTCGTGGAATAGGTGTAGCCCGCAACGTACGCGTTTCCCTGGGCATCGAGGGCTATGGCCTGTCCCACATCGGCGGAAGTGCCGCCCAGGTATGTTGAATAAGTGAGCTCGGTTGCGGTGGGGTCGACCTCGGCCACAAAAGCGTCCGCCGTGCACGTCTCAATCTGATTCACCGTGGTGCAGTCGGCATTTCCCCTCTGGAAGGGAACCGCGGGTGCCGTGGGGAAGTCGAAGGACTCGGTCGATCCCGTCACAAAGGCATCACCAGCGCTGTCAACAGCTATTCCTTGCCCGTAATCGGGCCCGCTTCCGCCGAGGTAAGAGGAATAGGTGAGTTTCGCCCCCGAGGGGTCCAGCTTGGCGACGAAGGCGTTTGAATTTCCACTGCCGTTATTCATGGTCTGAAACACGTTAGCAGTGACGGGAAAATTCGATGACGTTGTCGCGCCTGTTATGTAGGCGCTTCCCGAGGAGTCGACAGCGATGGCGTTTCCGGCGTCGGACCCGCCGCCACCCAGAAACGTCGAGTAAACCAAGCCGGTTCCGGTGGAGTTCAGTTTTGCAACGAAAGCGTCGCCGCTTCCGCCTGCAGCGGTCTGATAAGCCGATTTGACAGGGAAATTGGCGGAAGCCGTGACTCCGGTGACGTAGGCCTCACCAGCGCTGTCAACAGCAATGCCGAAAGCCGCGTCGCCTCCATTTCCGCCCAAGAAGGTTGAATACTGCAGCACGGGGTCAATCACCAAGGGCCGGCGGCGGTCGTAACTGCCAATCTTGAAAGTCACGCGACCGCCCTGCGTAATCTTGTAACCGCCATCGATCAGAGTCCTGCCTGCAGTCTGGCGCCCGCCAACGGCAGGCTCGGGCTGGTAGATCACAGGCTTCCGAAGCGTGACCTCGCCGGCGTCCGTTCCGATCGCCAAGTCACCATTCTCCGCGATTCGCAAGAGGGCGCCATCGTGGCGCCGATCCCTCGGAGCGGCCGCCTCAACGTCGAAAGCGATCACGCCAGGGTCAGACCCGGGAGCCAGCACTAGATCGTACTCCAACTGACCCTGATTGCCGTAGTACACCAAGTCAACTCCGGGATAGACGGCGTCATACCTGACT
The DNA here is from genome assembly GCA_035578005.1 of Terriglobia bacterium. Taxonomy (GTDB): domain Bacteria; phylum Acidobacteriota; class Terriglobia; order UBA7540; family UBA7540; genus Gp13-AA77. Next base: position 14,181 of record DATJYK010000403.1, on the reverse strand, counting down.
TTGGCGAAATTTGGAATGTTGGTGCGCCACTTCTGTGGGTCGTTCCCGATAAAATAATTGCTCTTGCCTGGTAATTCGTCCATCCCCATTAAGGTGGCGTTCGATTTGCCCCCCACCAGCTTGATTCGTAGCACCGAGTCTATTGCTGAATCCTGGCCCTTCGCCGTCGCTAACGGGAGAGCCAGCGATACCTCGTCAGACGTCAGAAAAAGAGTGTACTTGGGTCCGTGTGCGAGAAATCGAACCTCCGGGTCTGTTTGGCCCTGGTTCGGTTCAAAGCATAGCGGCAAGGAGCCATAGCGCACGTTGGGCATCGTCTGCGAGGCAGGGCGGGGATCGACGGGCGCCGCCGCAGCGCGGGCACTCTCCACCGGCACGCCTAAAATGCCAATCATTGTGATCAAGCAAAGCCAAACCGTCATTTTTTCCGTGAATGACTTCAAACTTGCTCTACTTCCGCCTACCCATCGTGCGTTTTCAGGCATCAGTGATGCGGTAGGATACTTCGAATCACGTTTTGGGCATCGAATGTGATGTTAACCGTGTAAACGTCGAGAGTATAGTGGACACTGCGTGTGTAGCCGATTTGCACGTCAAGGGGATGCCAGCGGGTTAGGTCCAGCCACAGCGAATAGCCGTTGTCGCGGTCGATCGACGAGATACCCTTCCGGGCGCTCACGCCATAAACGCCCCCCACGACTAAGGAACTGCCATATTTGCCGATGGTACTCTCAAAATTACTGTCGTAATAGCGTAGATGTTCGCCGTCGCCTGCCAATACAGAATACGGAAACACCAGCCGGCTATAAATCTTCTGCGGCCCGCCCGGTATCAGCGCGTAATATGACGCCCCGATTTTGGCGCCACGAATGTGGCCCTGGTTCAGCTTATAGTCGAGTCCCGCTTCGACGGTTCCCATCAAACCCAAAGTCTGATACGGCCGGGCCGAGTTATAGGGCCGCGGGATAATAAATTGATTGACGCTGCCGTTTGAGGCTCCGAAGTTCAGAAAGGGGGTGAAGTTGCCGATGGGATCGTCGACGTGGTTGAACCAGTCCACCCCTACGCGCCCGGTGGTGTAAGTCTTGTTCTGATTACCGATCGGTATCGTGCCCGTCAGCACGGAGGTGTAGTTGAACTCCTTGTACGTGCTGCTGTATCGTGCGTCGAGATAGGGCTCACCGATCAGGGTGGACCAGTAGTAGTAGTGACTGACAACGGGGGAATAGGAATTGCGCGTCCAGATGACGGGAACGCCTGCATCCACCGTGAGGTGATCCGTCAAGCGATATCCTAGGTCCGCGTCAACGGTAATGACGTTATAAAAGGAGGCGGCGCCGTATTGAGTCTGGATGAACCCCGTCCAGCCTGTTGGCGAAGGTGCCGCGGGCTGGGTGGACGAGGTTGCAGTTTGCGCTGCGGCCCGTCGAGGCGTCCACAGCGCCAGGAACAGCGCTGCCAGCATCATTCCCCATACAATGCCCGCCCTGCCGTCCTCCTGACGAGACCGAGTGCCGCCCGATAGAAGGCTTAACCTGCTGGGTGTCCGAGTTGTCGTCATCAACGCACCCTTGTGAGCGCCTGCCTTGCGCCTTCGGTCAAATTCGGAGCTAACCATATTGATGTGTGACTCCTTCTATTTCGCCTGGCATCTTCCGCGTGGCTTGCGGTGAGCAGGCTCGCAAGCAGACTCTAGACCGGGTCGGTTGTTTCCACGTCGGCCGGAATCGTCAGGCCTGGTGACTGTGATTAAATCTTGTCGTCCTACCGAGCCGACCGCTCTCAATTGTCGCCAGTGCTGCCGTTCAAACCGCCGCCGCATCCGGGCAAGCCAGCCCTCTTGGCTCGGCAGCCCGGAAACCACTTGACTTGGTCTGCGAGACGGAGCGGCAATTACCCAGAGCCACAGCCCCGCCGCCGGCTCACATATCGGGGAACGGACCCGGCAGGAGAAAAACTGGCACCAGCGCCATCCGATACTCTACCATTCAAACGCGAAGTTGTCTTTCGAAATCTGTTGTTCGTGTCACTGGATCAAGTTGACCGCGGCAGTGTTAACCGCTGCACTACCTCTGCCAACGCAAGAATCCTGATGACGTCATGACAGCTTGAAGTTTCTCCGCAGCCTCTAGCGCCGACGCAGCTTTCAGCACAAGGTCAATCGATGTCAAAAGCTTGCCTGCGGTTGCTCAAGGTTTTTCTCGCTCTTGGCGAAACCGCTGGTGGAAAATTGCCCCCCAGGGCGCTCGCAAATGAGTGATTGCTTCGAAGACGGTGCCGCGTCTACCGAGCGAGGAAGGGTTGTCTTTTCTGGCTTCTGGCTTCTGGCTCCTGTATTCTGACTGCTGCTTTGGTCTGGACCTATGCGTTCTTCGCAGGCACCTCAATCACCTCTCACCTTTGCAGAGATCATTCGGATTCTTCTCCGTCACTACGGGCCACCCCCGCCCCCGATCTCGACCGATGCGTTTGAACTGATCATCTGGGAGAACATCGCCTATCTCGCGAATGACCGGCGGCGCGCGTCTGCATTCGCCGAGCTCAAAGCACGCGTGGGCGTGGAGCCCGAAGCGATCCTGCGGGCAGACCACCGCACGCTGGCCGATATCGCCAAGGCCGGTATTCTTGCGGATGTCAGCGCGGAGAAGTTACTCACCGCCGCTAAGATCGCCTGCGAGGAATTCAATAGCGATCTGCGGCCTGTGCTGCGCCACCCTCTGCCGCAAGCGAAGAAGATGTTGAGGAAGTTTCCCGGGATCGGCGAACCTGGGGCTGAAAAAATCCTGCTATTCACCGGCACCTACCCGATCCTTGCGCTTGAGTCCAACGGCTTGCGCGTCCTGCTCCGGCTGGGCTACGGCAAACAGGATCGGAATTACGTTGCGAGCTATCGCTCGGCGCAGGCTGCCCTGGCCGGCCAGCTCCCCGGCGAATGCGCAGCGCTCATCCGTGCGCACCGGCTCCTTCGCAGGCACGCGCAGGAGCTGTGCAAGTTTTCCAAGCCACGCTGCAATCAGTGCCCCTTAGCACAGAAGTGCAGTTACTTCCTTTCAGGCGCATGACAATTGTGCCCTCTTCGTGCGCCATCGTCATCGCGGTCGTCCGGCTAACCACTAACCACTTATCACTAACCCCTAACCACTGCCTCACGGCCTCACCTGAAACTGCACATTGCTCTTCAGGGTGGTGTTCCCAACACTGACAGTCACGAATCCGCTGGTAGCGCCGTCCGGGACCGCAGCTGACATGAGTGAATGCGAGACCAATCTGAACGCGGCCGGTGTGCCGTTAAAGCTTACGCTGGCGGCCTCCGTCAGATCGGTGCCCAGGATCTTAACGACCGTTCCCACCTTGCCGGAGGTGGGTAGGGTTTCGACGAACGGGCCCAGCCCTACCGATAGGGCAAATACTGTGCCATAGCCGTCGGTCCCGCCACCATCGGTTGCCCCATAGAATCCTCCATTTGTGGCCTGAAAGAGTCCGCCGAGTGGAAGCGACCCGTCTGTGCCGTCGAAGCTGTGCAACGTTGTCAGTCTGCCGTCTTGGGTAACTCTAAAAACTGTACCTAAAGACGTAGAGAGAAACCCAACTGTCGATCCATAGAAATTGCCGTCGGTGCCCTGCGCGAGGGCACCCTGTGGAAAGTTACCGTCACTGCAATCAGTTTGGCTACAGAAATTGTAAAGCGTTGTCAATGTTCCATCCGGAGCGATTTTGAAAACTGTGCCGCAGCCGGCGTTGCCGGTGGGGGGGCAGTTAGCCCCGGTTCCTCCCTGCGAAGTTGTTCCGTAGAATGCTCCGTACGCTTCTACCAGCCCGCCCACAGGTACGCTCCCATCCGTGCCGTCGAAACTGTGTAGCGTAGTAAAGTCTCCCGAAGGTGTAATCTTGAACACCGTACCGTCGAAATAGGCGCCGCCAAGTTGGCCAACACCGTAGAAATTCCCGTCGGTCGCCTGGATTAAGGTACTCAGCGGGATGCCGCCGTCGGGGTCAAAGGCGTGAAGGACAGTGAACACGCCTTGCGGCGTGATCTTGAAGATGGTGCCGCAGCCGGTACCCTCACACGACAGCAGGCCGCCATTTTGGGCTATCCCGTAGAAGTTGCCGTCAGTGGCTTGTGTCAGCGCAGCGTCGGGATTGGTGCCGTCACTGCAATCTGTCCGAGAGCAAAAGTTATATAGCGTGGTCAGCGTGCCCTGCGGGGTGATTTTGAAAACGGTGCCACAGCCCCGGCTATCTGTACACGACAGGGAGGATCCGCCGAAGTACGTTGTCCCGTAGAAACTCCCGTCGGCCGCTTGAGTGAGGCCTCCGCTGGGATAGTTGCCGTCAGCGCAGTTAGGCTGCGCGCAGAAATTGTAAAGCGCCGTCAGCGTGCCCCCAAGAGTAATCTTGAAGACTGTCCCGCAACCATTGGGGTATTCTTGGCAGTTCGGATCATTGTTGATCCCTCCGCCCGCAGTTGTCCCGTAGAGGTTGCCGTCAGTGCCCTGCACGAGGGTTGCTTCGGGAAACGCGCCGTTAGTTCCAACGAAAGTGGTCAGGGTGGTGAAAGTTATTGACTTTGTGAGGGGCTGCTCATCTTGTGCTGGCGACGCAATCGCCGTCGCCGCCAGGAGCAGGCAGAGGATGCCAGACCTTCGCCACCATCCAATCGTTACTGTCGCACCCTGACGAAGGTTCCAAGCTATTTCCTGTCTTTTGCGTCTCATTGATTTTCTCCTCCTTTTCTGTAGCGCAGGGATCTCATTTCTCAAGCCCTGCAGCTCTCCGAACTTGAAGATTCGCAGAGCCTGTCCCGGTCTCCCAAGGGGACCAAACCACAGGCCCTGCGCTACCTCTACAACTGTCGAGCCGAGTGAAGTTGCCTACTGGATCAGAAGAGCCACCGTGACGCTCACAGCCCTGTTGCCGTTCTCCGGCCACCCTGTGATGGTTAGCGAGTCCGAGCTTTTCTGGGCAGAGCTTACGGAGACTGCGATCACCGTAACGGAAGCCGTCAGAGCCGGATTGATCTCTACCGAGGAGGGCAAGACCGAACAGGCCACAGCCGGAGAGCTCGAATTGGCAGGTCAGCGCGACTCGTCCGGTGTAGCCCTGGGAATCGATGACCGCACTATACTTCGCGGTCCCCCCGGGGCGGCCTACTGCTGTCGCCGGAGATGCAGAAATCGAAAAACCCTGGCTCTGCCCCGGCGACGCCGGCATTGCGGCTGACGCAATCACAAGCAGGGTCAGTCCGAGAAATCCCAACAGTTTGCTTTTCATACGCCTACCTCCTTTTTGAATTAGTCTTCACTTCGGTTAACATCGAGCCGCTAGGCCAGGAATCTGGCCCGGCGGCCACTCGCGAAAACACTGGAAGAACCTACCGGCTACCGCCTGCCGATATTTGCTTCTTGCCTTCCACCTATCTACTCAGGCGTGGAAACAGGTCAAAATCGATCATGGCGGGGCGACTTTTTTGGGTTGCAAGAACCCAATGTCAGAAGAGCGCTGACAGTGGGTAGGCGCCACCCCACCACCAACGGGCGCCGGGCAACGCAACGCAGCCTATTGACCGAGGTAGTAGAATGTTTCGTGTTTACGGCAAGACCCCAACTGCAGAAGTGACTTATGTCTTCCAGGCACGAAGTCACAATACTCCTGGTCGAGTGGGCTGCCGGCAACCAGCAGGCCCTGGAAAAGCTGACCCCGCTTGTGTACGCTGACCTCCGTCGGCTTGCCGCGGCCTACCTGAGGCACGAGCGCCCGGACCACACCCTGCAACCCACCGCGCTTGTCCATGAGGCCTATCTTCGGCTGGTGGATCAGCGCAACCCAAGTTGTCAAAGCCGTACCCACTTCTACAGAGTGGCGGCGCGCCTGATGCGCCAGATTCTCGTGGACCACGCGCGGCGGCGGCACGCGCGCAAACGGGACGCTTACAAGGTGTCGCTGCAAGAGACGGTGAGCTTCGCCGCTGAACGCAGCGCCGACCTCGTCGCGCTCGATGACTCGCTGACCGCGCTGGAAAAACTAGACGCCCGCAAATGCCGAGCGGTCGAGCTTCGCTACTTCGCCGGGCTCGAGATGGAGGAAATCGCCGAGATGCTCAACGTTTCGCGGGTGACGGTGCGTCGCGATTTGAGAATGGCGGAATCCTGGCTTTATCGCGAAATGCGGAGTGGGTAGAGGATAAGAAGTCGAAGGTCAAAAGCCGAAAGAAAAGGCGGTCTCAAGCTTCGACTTTCAACTCTTAACTGCCGACCTAACTTTCGACTCTCAACTTTCGACTTTCGACCGCTCTATGACCCCGGAACGTTGGGTGCAAGTCGAAGAACTCTTCCATCGCGCCGCAGAGTGCGAGCCGCAGGAACGGATCCGTCTGCTTGAGGAGGCCGGCAGCACTGATCCGGAGCTGCGGCGGGAGGTGGAGTCGCTGCTTTCCTGGCAGGAAAGTGCCGACGGGCATCTTCAGGCGGCAGTGGACGGGGAGGCTGACTGCTCCAGCTTTTTGGAATCGCCTCCCTGGGTTGGCTCGCCTGCCTTTGAGGGCACTGCCGATGAGTTCGGCGCCAGCGAAAGCGGCCCGGGGGCCGTGTTTGGTCAGTATCACTTGCTGCACAAAGCCGGCGAAGGCGGCATGGGTGAGGTGTGGTTAGCTGAGCAGAAGGAGCCAGTGCGCCGCCGCGTCGCTCTGAAGCTGGTGAAGGGCGGGATGTACACCCGCGAGGTGAGGGCGCGCTTCGAGTCTGAGCGCCAGGCCTTGGCTCTGATGGACCACCCTGCCATCGCCAAAGTGTTCGACGCTGGCTCCACGCCCCAGGGCGCGCCCTACTTCGTAATGGAGTATGTCGCCGGTGTCCCCATCACGACTTACTGCGACAATCACCGGCTCAGCACCGGCGAACGGCTGGAACTCTTCGTTCACGTGTGCGAGGGTGTCCAGCACGCTCACCAGAAAGCCATCATCCACCGCGACCTGAAGCCTTCCAACATCCTCGTTACTGAAGTAGACGGCCACCCGGCGCCGAAGATTATTGACTTTGGGGTTGCCAAGGCGCTGGCCCAGAAGCTGACTGAGCATACGATGTACACGCGCGTCGGGACGCTGGTGGGAACTCCGGAGTACATGAGCCCGGAGCAGGCTCTTTCCTCAGGTGAGGATATCGACACCCGCACCGACGTCTACTCGCTGGGTGTGATCTTTTACGAGCTGCTGGCGGGTGTGCCGCCGCTCGAACTGCGCAAGGCCTCTCTGGACGAATTCCTTCGGCGATTGCGGGAGGAAGAACCACCGACGCCAAGTACGAAAATCCGCACGCAGAACCCAGCGGCGTCAACAGAAGTGGCGCGCAAGCGCCAGACCGAGCCGCCGGCGCTGCTCAAGCAGATACGCGGTGACCTGGACTCGATCGCCTTGAAGGCTCTCGAGAAGGACCGGTCGCGCCGCTACAGTTCGCCCTCCGATTTCGCCGCCGACATCGTGCGCTGTCTCAGGAACGAAGCGGTCGTCGCCGTCCCCGCTTCCGCCACTTATCGCGCCCGCAAGTTCGCGCGCCGCCACCGCGCGGCTCTGGTCACGGCTTGTGGTGTCGCCGGGGTGCTGATCGCGGCTGCCGCCGTCAGCATCCGGCAAAGCATCCGCGCCGACCGGGAGGTGGCCGTGGCCCAGGCGGTGAACGACTTTCTGCAGAACGATTTGCTGGCGCAGGCCAGCGCGTCCACCCAATCGGGGCCGAGCGTCAAATCCGATCCGCACCTTGAGGTGCGCACCGCCTTGGACCGTGCCGCAGCCCGCATCGGCGGCAAGTTCGACCGCCAGCCGGAGGTAGAAGCTGCCGTCCGAGACACCATGGGCCAGACCTACTTGGACCTTGGGCTTTACCCGGAAGCGCGAAAGCAAACGGAACTGGCACTGGACTTGGAGCGGCGGGCGCTGGGAGCGGAGAATCCGAAGACCCTTAACACCATGAGCCGCCTTGGGCGCATCGCCTATCTTCAAGGCAGGTATCGGGAGGCTGAGGAGCTTGTCAGCGGTAACTTAGCCAGCCAGCACCGTGTGCTCGGTTCTGAGCATCCTGACACGCTGAATTCCATGAACTTGTTGGGCCTCATCTATTTAGTGGAGGTAAAGTACCCACAGGCTGAGGCGCTCTTCAGCGAGAGCCTGAACACCAGGCGCCGTCGGCTGGGTTCCGAGCATCCCGACACGCTGAACTCGATGAACAACCTGGCCCTCATCTACGAGGACCAGGGCAAGTACCCGCAGGCCGACGCGCTCTTCAGCCAGACCGTGGAGATCCGGAGCCGCGTGCTGGGCCCTGAGCATCCTGAGACGCTGAGGTCCATGAACAATCTCGCCACCGTCTACACTGAGGAGGGCAAGTACCCGCAGGCCGACGCGCTCTTCAGCCAGATCTTGGAGATCCGGCGCCACGTGCTGGGTCCCGAGCATCCTAGCACGCTCGACTCCATGCGCCTTCTGGCACTTAATTACACCATGAGCGGGAGGTACGCGGCGGCCAAGGCTCTTTACGGACAGGTGCTCGAGATGAGTCGTCGCGTGCTGGGTCCCGAGCATCCCGCCACTCTTTACACCGGGTTGGCCTTTGCATGGATGTATCAACGCGCGGGCAAATACGCCCTCGCCGAAGCCTATGCGGCGCAGGCCGTGGCAGGGTACCGGCACGCGCTGGGCCCGGACGATCCGACTACGATGAACGCGGCTGCCGACCTGGCGCTGGCGTACTTGTCACAGGGGAAGTTCGCTCAATGCGAGCTCTTAGCGCGCGAGGCCGTGCAAGCGGACCAAAAGGACCGGCCGGATGACTGGCAACGCTTCCGCGCGGAAAGCCTGCTTGGAGCCAGCCTCGCTCGAGAGAACAAGTACGCCGAAGCGGAACCGCTGCTGCTTGGAGGCTATCAGGGAATGCTTGTACGCAAGGACCGCATCCCCGTCCCCTATCGCTACCACCTGGACATGGCGCATCGGTGGGTCGTGCAGCTTTACCGGGCCTGGGGCAGGCCGGAGAAAGCTGCCGAGTGGAAGAAGAAGTGAGCAAGGGCAGACGGGTATCGGTTTGGCGCAGCTTTGGAGTGCGGCAGCTTGCTGCCGCTTTGCCCCCAGCGAGCTTGCTCGGGGCAAAAACGGGGCCCGTTCGTTCCTTTACCAAAGGAGACGCGCATCACCATCATCGTTCCTGACAGCGCTCTTCCCGAGCCCGCCGTCGACTCCGCTTACAGCATTCCCGAACTCGCCAGCAATGCCAGTTGAAAATGTACGACACCACGTCAGTGTCAACTACAAGGAACAAACCGCAGCCATCTTGGCCGTGAGTTTCCACGGGCGAGACGCCGGTGCCACGTCAAACGGCCCGCTCCTGCACCCGCGACCACCCGCGATGTGTTGACAACGCCTCAATCAATGCTATAGTTAACTCTGAGACTGAACGCCTTCGCACCACTCTCTTTGAGGAGGCAGGGTGGTGCCTATGAGCAAGGCGTCGGAGGGTTCTCATGCCTCTCGTCAACAGCCCCACGCTAACCCCCCAAAAAACTAGCCGCCCATCGAACCGACGCCCAACTCTCGCGCGGACCGATAACGCCGGAAGGCCTCATCCCTGTGCGGGACAGGAAGAAGCAGCACGGCGGCTACGCGCAGGGTGCAGGGAAAACCCTGCCCGTGGCCGGCACGGGGACCAACGCGGCGGATCGCATGAAGAGTGGCGCGGAGGTGGGCGGGCTGACGCCGTCTTGCTTTTGGCCGACGCGCTCATAACCCGCGCTGGTGACTCCCCTGTGGGAAAAAATTTTAAAAATTTTTTGGCCTATCCTGGAATGTTATTGATAATAAAGGACCGAAAATGAGAAGATTGGGACAAATGAGAATACCCTGGAATGTATATGAAAACAAAATACTTAACCTCACTTATCCTGGAATGTTACTGATAAATATAGTGGTTAGCTATTTTCGAGGTGTCAAATCTACTAAAGGAACCGGCAGGCTGCGGAAAAGCCTTCGGACCATGTCATGCTCTGCCCGTTCGCCTTTCTTCTGCGAACGGCCCTGAGCAGAGCGAAGGGGCTGAGGGTACACTCCGCGAAGGATCTGCTTTATTTGTGTTCACCAAGATACAGCAGATGCTTCGCTGCGCTCAGCATGACGTCTTCCCTTTTTCCGCAGCCTGCTAGACGGGAGACGCTTTGAGCGTCGCAACGACGCAGTCCTGGTAGGCCCGGAAGCGCATGAACTCTATGCCAAAGGAAGAGATCGCGGCTTGGCAGGCGACCTGCGATCGCGGTCGGGAGGACCTGATAAGGACGAACGCTCCTTATTCTCTGGACTCGGCCATGTTCATGGGTAAGCCGGAATAGCCGGAATCAAAAGTGTTACAGCGGCGGGAGGATTTGAGCTTCCCTCACGTCGGGCGGCTCCCGGACCTACTTCTGACGCTCAAAAGAGAGCCGTAGCACGCGCGGAACCAAAAAAAGAACATCAAAAATGAAGGAAACGTCCTACTATATTATTGATAATACACAACATAAATTTGTATCCCAAGATGTTACACATAACAAAGCCACTTAGCGCGCCTATCCAACTATATATATGAAAATAAAGTGACTTAACAGACAGTCATTTTCCTCTTGACGCCATGGCCAAGATGACCATGCCACGTGGCACGGGCTTCCAGCCCGTGTGGGCAGGGATCGAGGACCAAGGACCCTGTTCTTCCCACAGCAATTACGCCAATAGGTATCTTAAAATAAATGGGTTATTCGTAAAAGGCCAGGAGCTTGTTGATAGATAAGGCGGCTCTGGAAGGCCAAGGTCAGAAAGGACTGCACTGCGGCCGCGCACGGCTCGTTTTCAAGCCCTGCGGCTGGTTCGCTGTCTTGGTTTCGAGGTGATCGAGCAGCGGGAAAAGCGTTGGGAGGAGGAAGAGATTTGAGGCAGCCCGGCAGCCGGCCAACCAAGCTTTCAGCGGGGCGTCAGGCAGGCCCCATGAGCGGGGCCTGCTGCAGCGCACAAGATCGATCGGTGCTACTCGTCGGTGCCGGTTCCGGTGGTCGCGTGCCGGGCGAGCGCAACGGCCACTGCGTTCGCGGACTCGAGCGGGGGCAGCGCAACGGCGGCGGCGCCCGTGGCGACGTCCGGTGTTCCCACCAGGGCTCCCTGCTCTTCGCGCACGAATGTCAGGCGAGACTCTTCAGCATCGTAGTCCACAATGATCAGGTCGCCCAGCTTGATCTGCGAAGTGGCGATCAAGTTCGAGAGCGGAAAAACCAGATGCCGCTCGATGGAACGTTTGAGGTGGCGAGCGCCGAATTTCATATCGATGCCTTCGCGCAGCAAGAAATCGCGCGCAGCGCGGGTGCACTTGAAGACAAACTGGCGCTCACCGATGGAGGTGACGATACGCTCCTGCACCCGGCTGAGTTCGATGTCCAAAATCTGTTCCAGGTGGTCGTCCTTCAGGGAGCGGAAGACGATCACTTTGTCGAGACGATTCATGAACTCCGGCGAAAACTTGCGCTTGGCGGCTTCGCTGGCCACGCGGTAGATTTTCTGGTCAAGAGCCTCGTCATTCTCCAGCGGGCCGCCGGAGAATCCCAGGGTGCCCGTCATAAGCTTGTTCACCTCGGCCGAGCCCAGGTTGGAAGTCATGAAGATCATGGCGCGGGAAAGATCAACCCGGCGGTTGTCGCCGAGCGTCAAGGTGGCTTTGTCAAGAATGCCCAGCAGCAACTGCCAGAGCGCGTCGCTGGCCTTTTCGATCTCGTCAAAGAGAACCAGCGAGAGCTTAACCTTCTCGGTATAGTACTGCTCGAGCGCTTCCTGCGTGATGAGGGGCTGGGTTTCGCGGTGACCGAGGTATCCGGGAGGCGATCCGATCAGCTTGGCGATCTCATGGCTGTGCTGAAACTCCGCGCAATCGATCTTCAGGACGGCGTTGGGCGTGCCAAACAGCACCTCGGCGGTAGCCTCAACCAGGCGAGTTTTGCCGGAGCCGGTGGGTCCCAACAGCAGCAGGTTCGAAACCGGCCGCCCGGGCGAGGAAAGGCCGGCCAGGTACACCTGATAAACCCGCGCCAGCCGCCGGACGGCGCGGTCCTGGCCTACTACTTTCTGGCTGAGCGCCTTTTCAAAATCGCGCACCTCAGGACTGTGCGCGGTCGGATCGAGTACTGTGGTTGCCATCGTGGTGACCCCCAAAACTACCAGCTAGAGCTGCACGCTGGTGAATCTTCCTTTCTTGAGCTGGCCGAGCTTGACTTCGAGCGTTCCCCGAAGAAGCCTGAATTCGGTTGCAAATTGGGACCGCAGTTCGCGCTCCCGCAGGACCTCGAAGGCCGGCCATTGAAAATCGGCGATATCCAAGTGGACGCTGCGAATCTGGCCGAGCAGGTCCCGAAGGAATCCCGAACTGTTGAGCATGGGCTGCACGAACTCGTGTGAGGCATGCTGCCTGAGGCGCGCCCAATCCACCTGAACGAACGGGTGCTTGGCGGTAACGGCCTGAACCACTTGGTCGCTGATCCTTGGCCGGCGCCCGAGCGAAGCGAGTTGGAGTTGACGCACACGCCCTTCGTTACGCACGTTATGGACCAAATAGTAGGAGTGGCCGCGCTTGCGAATGAACGCCATGTTCGGTTCCTCGCCATGGCCCTTGCCGACGGCGGATGGCCCTGTCACTACGCACCGTCTGTCTATCGCCTTGATCGAGCAATACTTTGCTGTACCATACCAACACCTAGTAGTGGAGGATGATCCACTACAGTTTCAGTTTTGTCAAATATATTTTTTTGTTGGCATTCATTAACGGGCTGGAGGGCAAGCTAGGCCAGAGGTGTAGTGTCCCGAGCGGGTCAAAACGACCAGATTAAGCGCCTCTAGTGTGACGGAGTGCGCAGTAGCCAAGGCCAATGTGGGCCGCGCCGAACCCGGCGAGGTTCTGGCCGGATACATGAGAGGCTACTAACCTTCACCATTGATTAGTGGCTGAGGCAGCGACTGCGTTTCACGCCGGGACCGATATTGAGATAATCACTTTATTTATCATTGACTTACGAGAGCCTGCGTGGCTTCACGGGTTTTCGTATTCTCGCGTTGCAGGTGGCAGCGCCTCATCTTCCCGTTCGGCGGGATTTCGAATCTCATAACGCTTCACAAAAGGAGGAGCGATGATCTCGACCTACAACCCCGGAAGAGTGGCCGGATTCCTGTACCTGCTGCTCGTCGTCGCCGGCCCCATCCGCATCATGTACATTCCCAGCAAGCTGTTTGTGCATGGAAACGCTGCCGCCACGGCGGGCAACATCGCCGCGCATGAGGGCCTCTTTCGTCTTGGCATCGCCAGCGACCTGTTCGTTGGAACCATCGCGATCTTCCTCGCGCTTGCTCTCTACAGGGTTTTTAAAGACGTAGATCATAACCTGGCGGTACTGATGGTGATCCTTGGGGGAATCATGCCTGCCGCTCTCTACTTCTTCAACGTCCAGAACGACGTCGCAGCCCTCACGCTGGTTCGCGGCGGGGGTTCCTATCCGCGTTCGAAAAACCTCAGCGGGACGCGCTGGCCGTACTGTTCCTGAATTTGCACGGCCAGGGATTCACTGCCGGCGAGATTTTTTTCGGTCTATGGCTCTTACCGTTGGGTGTGCTGACGTACAAGTCGCACCTCCTGCCCCGCTTCCTGGGCGTCTGGCTGATTCTCAACGGTCTCACCTATCTGATGCTTAGCTTTACCGGTTTGCTGCTACCGCGGTATGAGGATAAGGTGTCGAACGTCAGCTTTCCCGTCCTCTTTGGAGAAGTAGTCTTTATGCTGTGGCTCCTCATCAAGGGCGCAAGCCCGGAGCCGATCGCTCAGACTGTCTTGGTTTCGAAGTAGAGATCCGTCTGGAATTCGGGGTTGTGTGCTCGTTGTCCGCGAGCCATCGACACAAGGGGCCTCCGACTATCCGAAAAGTTTGCCAAGCCTGGCCCAATTCAGCCAGGCTGGTTGAATTCGCGCGGCAGAGTTGTGGCGTGGCTCGCAGCGCGCCTAACCCGCATTTCTGTTCCGAAAATTTCGGTCAGGTATTAACGCTGGGGTCAAGGGTGACCTTATGACCTAGACCTTCGAGCCGCTTGACGTAATAACGGGTCAGGCGTTCGGGTTCAAGACGATCATAGAAGTCGCCGCCGAGATC